>CAUPZU010000003.1:0-151914 GCA_963516025.1 Acinetobacter lwoffii | reverse complement strand
GATGGTAGTGTGGGGTTACCCATGTGAGAGTAAGTCATCGCCAGCTCATTATTCCAAAATCCCCCTCCGCCAAGGCAGAGGGGGATTTTTTATGTGTGGTTTTTAGAAATAAGTCTTTTATTTTTGATTCTGATTTCTATATGCATTCATTTCCTATCGAGCTCCACGAACTTATTAATTTAAGTGTATAGAAGTATTTATCTGAAATCTTATTAAAGTCTTTTTAGAAGGATGATTCGCGTTAATATGACTAGTGTTATCCGGTCGATATAGTTTGATCTAAAAGATTTTACAGTTCTATCTTATAAATCCTAAAAAATAAAAAACCAGCGAACAGTTCTATCTTATAAATCCTAAAAAATAAAAAACCAGCGAATCGCTGGTTTTTTATTGCAGATGATTTTAGCCAAACACACGCATTACGGCTGCGATTAATACCCAAAGAATGGCAATCGCTACGATGGGCTCAGCAATCTTTGCCCATGTTGGGGTTTCTACAACAATGACTTCTTCGATATCTTGATGCTGCTGATTCTGGCTTACCATTTGATTAAACTCCTTCATTGATGCTTCTAATGATAGCTCTTCTTGCACAATTGGTTTAGAGCCTTTGAGTTCTGTTAGCTTGTTTGTTGTCCAAACCCAATCATCTGCTTGACCAGATAAATGTTCAATTTGCCCGGTTAGTAATTCCTGAATGCTATGGATATTATGGTTGCCGGTATCATGCAGTTGTTTTAATTCAATAAGCTGTAAATGAAAAATTTCTGAAGTACTGTGCTCAAGCTGAGCTCGATCCAAAGTAGATTGATTTTCCGGGCTGGTAGCGAGGTGACGCACGATTTCCAAGATATATAATTCATCAGGATGATTGATTTCATTATAAATTTTTTGTGGATTATGACGCCATTCAGTAATAAGTTTACCTAAAGTTAAGGCAGTGATTTCTGATATATATTTTCGTCTTTCTTCTTTTGTATATTCTTTTAGAAGCTCAGGCTTTTGAGTCTCTATCTGTTCAACAAAATATTGTACTAAATCAAAAGCCATTCACTTGCTCCATTATTTTTAATCTAATAGTCTTAAAGTCGGTTTTTTCTTTGGTTGTTCAGTTTGTTCTTCAGTGCTTGATTTTAAAGCATCTTCATCATTTTGTGTATGCTCATATTCACTTGGATCAAAGAATAAACCTTGACCATTTTCACGTGCATAAATACCTAATACTGCTGCCATAGGCACATAAATATCACGAGAAACGCCACCAAAGCGAGTCGAGAAGCTAATGGCATCATTGCTCATATGCAGCGCATGCACGGCATGTGGCACAATATTCAGGACAATCTGTCCGTCTTTAATAAACTGCTCAGGAACCATGGTATTTGGGCGTGTGGCATCCACCAGCAGGTAAGGCGTCATATTGTTATCGCAAACCCACTCATAGATTGCACGTGCCATATAGGGACGGGTAGGGCTAAGGTTGAATTCTTGTTCGGACATGAGGTTTCTCTACGGGTGCTTGAGTTGCGCTGAATAACGGTTCTTTTCCTGTAATGTCATGGATTTTACAAAGGCAGGACGACTGAAAATTCGTTGGCAATATAAATAAAACGGACGGCATTGCTGCTGTGGTAATTCTACGCCCATCTGTTTCAGACGGATAAAAATTGGTGCCAGCATACAATCCAGGATACTAAATTGTTCAGACATAAAATACGGAAAATGCTGGAAGAGTGGCATCAGTGAAATCAGGATATCCTGTAACTGCTTTTGTGCCTGAGTTCTGGCTTTCTTATCTAGCGTATCAGGATGGCGTAACATGATATCAGCCAGCTTTAACCAGTCATTTTCAAAGCGCCAGATGTATTGTCGTTGCTCTGCGCGGGGCATTGGAGCATCGGCATACAGTTTATTCTGACGATAACGATCATCTACATATTCTGAGATAATCGAAGTATTAAATAATTTAAGTTCATTTTCGATCAGCATCGGCAATTGATTATAAGGATTGAGACTGGCCAGATCCTCATCATCGGCATCCACCAAAATCAGGTTATATTTAATCTGTTTTTCGGTAAGCACATAGCGAATCCAATGGGAACGAAAGTCATCGGCATGACTATAGAGAGTGATTCCTTGAAGAGGCGCGCTTTCGACTGACATAAATCCTGATGAGCTTCTAATGAATAGACTAGGATACTAAAATTCAACCTAAAAAGCACCAAGCATCAAAGATCAATCGGCTTGAGCCGAGGTAGATTATAAGAAAAACAACTGGAGGAAAATAAGATGCTGATCAAGCTTCCTGTCATTTTGCTGTTTATCTGTATTGGGATCGCAAATTATTATTTGATGAAGTCATTCTGGTGTCATGAGGGGGTATGGGGGAAAGATGTGCACGAACAATAAAAAGAAAATAGTT
This sequence comes from Acinetobacter lwoffii, assembly GCA_963516025.1. Lineage (GTDB taxonomy): Bacteria > Pseudomonadota > Gammaproteobacteria > Pseudomonadales > Moraxellaceae > Acinetobacter > Acinetobacter lwoffii_R. Next base: position 149,495 of record CAUPZU010000003.1, on the reverse strand, counting down.
CTAAATGACCCACTAACCGCCATAAAAAAACCCTGGAAAATCCAGGGTTTTTTGTCCGATTCGGTAAACGAATTAACGTTTAGAGAATTGAGGACGTTTACGAGCTTTACGTAAACCAAGTTTCTTACGTTCAACTTCACGAGCATCACGAGTAACGAAACCAGCTTGACGAAGAGCAGGTTTTAAAGTTTCGTCAGAAGCGATCAATGCACGAGTAATACCGTGACGGATAGCGCCTGCTTGACCACCAATACCACCACCAGCAACAGTGATGTAAAGGTCATATTTGTCAGTAGCTTCAAGAAGCTCAAGTGGTTGGTTAACAACCATACGAGCAGTTTCACGACCGAAATACTGTTCAAGAGTACGGTTGTTAATTACGAGTTTACCAGTACCAGCTGATAGGAAAACACGTGCAGTTGCGGTCTTACGGCGACCTGTACCATAATTAGTAGCCATGTGCTGTTATCCCTTAGATGTCCAAAACTTGTGGCTGTTGAGCAGCGTGTGGATGCTCAGTACCTGCATACACTTTCATTTTCTTGATCATTGCATAACCAAGAGGACCTTTAGGTAACATACCTTTAACAGCTTTTTCTAGAACTGCTTCTGGTTTGTGAGCGATTAACTTTTCAAAGTTAGTCTCACGGATACCACCAGGGAAACCAGTGTGGCGATAGTATTTCTTATCTTGTGACTTTTTACCAGTCACAGTGATTTCTTCAGCATTGATAACAACGATGTAGTCGCCAGTGTCAACGTGAGGAGTATAAGAAGTTTTATGCTTACCGCGTAAACGACGAGCGATTTCAGTCGCAAGGCGACCTAAAGTTTTGCCAGAAGCATCAACAACGTACCAGTCGTGTTGAACTTCAGCTGGCTTAGCGCTGAGAGTTTTCATTAAACCACTACCTATTATAGTTGGTTTGGACTATGGAATCTGTCCAAACTAAAGGAGACGCGATTCTAAACGAATACGTGAAGAATCACAAATGAAAATTAAAATTTCAAGCGCTGTATTTTATCTAATCTCCCTGGTGAAAGAAAGACCTAAGCCTTTATATGCTACAAAAACTGCAACTATATTTGTAACCATAGTTTCAATGGTATCAAAATATTGATTTATAAGTACTCTTTGCAATGATTACTACAGCGTAGGCGTGATCGGGTTATAATATTTCTCAGCTTTGCCAAATTGAGAAGATGATGCTGCCTTTATATGTCACCAGTGGGGAACCTGCCGGAATTGGTCCTGATATTTGCCTGAGTCTTGCAGATCGTGTTGATGAGCGCCCAATTGTGGTATTGGCGGATATTCATATGCTCGAGCAACGTGCTCAGGTACTCAAATTATCGGTTGAGCTGATTGAATATCAAGGACAGGAGTCATCTTCAGGCATCGGTCAGCTATTTGTAGAGCATGTTCCCGTGCAGCAAGACGTCGTATTGGGTGAGCTGAATCCGAACAATGCGGCTTATGTACTGGAGCAACTGCGTCGATCCGCAGACTATGCCATGTCAGGAAAAAGTGTCGGCGTCGCGACTGCGCCTGTACAAAAGTCCGTGATAAATGAAGCGGGCATTTCTTTTAGTGGTCATACCGAGTATTACCAGGAATTTGCTGGTGTTCCACGTGTAGTCATGATGCTGGCCACCAAAACTTTACGCGTGGCCTTGGCCACTACCCATCTTCCGCTTCGTGCCGTGGCAGATGCGATTACGCCTGAACGCTTGCATCAGGTGATTGATATTCTGATTCACGACCTGAAATCCAAATTCAAGATTGAACAGCCGAATATACTGGTTTGCGGTTTAAATCCGCATGCCGGGGAGGGCGGTTATTTGGGGATGGAAGAAATTGAAGTGATCAATCCGGTACTCGAAAGCTATCGTGCCCAAGGTATCAACATGAGTTTAAGCCTACCTGCTGATACTTTATTTACTCCAGAAAACCTAAAAGATGCTGATGCTGTTCTGGCGATGTATCACGATCAGGGTTTACCTGTGTTAAAATCACAGGGTTTTGGTGAAGCCATTAATATTACCCTCGGCTTACCGTTTATTCGAACTTCTGTTGATCATGGCACAGCACTCTCCCTTGCGGGAACGGGACTTGCGAAAAGTTCTAGCCTGCACGTTGCTGTCGATTTAGCCCTCGATTTGGCGCGCCACTGATTATTGTTCATCACTCACGTTGGAAATGTTTTTATGTATCAAATTAATGCCTTAAACCCAAAAGATGAAGGGCATCAGGCTCGAAAAAGATTTGGTCAAAACTTTTTACATGACCAGCGTGTCATTGCCAAAATTGTACGTTCAGTCAATCCGCGTCCAGGTCAGAACATTCTGGAAATTGGGCCGGGTCTGGCCGCTTTGACTTCACCTTTAATTGGTGAATGTGATGCCTTAACCGTACTTGAGCTGGATCGTGATCTGGCTGCTGGCCTGCCGGGTCGTGTGCCGCATCCGGAACGTTTAACCATTATTGAAGCCGATGCCTTGAGATACGATTATTCTCAGTTGTTCCAGGAAGATCGTCCATTACGTGTGGTCGGTAACTTGCCCTATAATATTTCAACGCCACTGTTATTCCATCTCTTGGAATTTGGTGACAAAGTGCAAGACATGCATTTCATGCTGCAAAAAGAAGTGGTAGACCGCATTACCGCATCACCCAATACCAAAGAATATGGCCGTCTGTCGGTGATGATTCAATATTTCTGTAAACCGACTTTCTTGTTCGAAGTGCCACCTGGATCTTTTAATCCGCCTCCAAAAGTAACTTCTGCGGTATTCCGTTTAGAGCCTTATAAAGTTAAACCGATTGTGGCGAAGAATGAAAAAGCGCTGACACGTCTGGTATCTCATGTCTTTACCCAGCGTCGTAAAACCTTGCGTAACAGCTTGAAGGGTATGTTGGTCGAAGAGGGTTTTGAAAAAGCGGGTGTTGACCCGATGGCGCGTCCAGAAACCCTGACCCTTGAACAGTTTGTTGCACTTTCAGATCAAATGGTGGCTTAAATTACGATGAACCGTACTGCTCGATATAATTATGTGATTGGTGATGTTCAAGGCTGTTTTGAGGCTTTGAAAGCTTTGCTTAAAGAAATCAAGTTTGATGCAGATCGGGATTTTATCTGGTTTGCCGGAGATTTGGTTGCACGTGGTGAAAACTCAATTGCAGCATTGCGGTTTATCAAAAAGCTGGCTGAGCAAGGTGCGGCTGCGACGGTCTTGGGAAATCATGATTTGACTTTGCTGGCTTATGCCCGCGGCATCAAACCGGTGAAAGAAAAAGACAATGTCCGTGATGTGATTGATGCGATCGACAGTGATGACTTGATTGAATGGCTGCGCAAACAGCCAATGTGTCTATTTCCAAATGAGCAGACTGTTCTGACGCATGCTGGGATCCCGAATATCTGGAGTGCAGAAAAAACTGCTCAATTGGCACAAGAAGTTGAAGCAATCATTGCTCATGATGACTTTGAGGTGCTGGATGATTTCCTGAAAGAAATGTTTGGGAAAGAACCAGCACTCTGGTCGGATCAGCTACAAGGCCATGAACGTATTCGCTGTATCGTGAATTACTTGACCCGTATGCGTTTAACCGATGTAGAGGGACGTCTGGAATACAGCTTTAAAGATGCGCTGGATGATCCAATGCCGGAAGGTTTTAAACCTTGGTTTGAGTTTGAATCACAGGCTGCGAAAAGTCATCAGATCCTGTTTGGTCACTGGGCCGCCTTGAATGGTAAAACCATTTCGAACAAGATTCAGAATGTAGATGGCGGTTGTGTCTGGGGTAATCAACTGATGGCATTCCGCCTAGAAGATCAGCAGATGTTTGCAGTAGATAATCCGGTGATGTAAGTAAAGCTATTAAAAAAGCCACGTGATTACGTGGCTTTTTTAGTTTTAAAATTTAGTCTGCTCGAATCCAGGTCTGGTTACGGCCTAGAACTGAAACGCCTATGCTGGCACGTAAGGTTAAACGTTTACCGGTATTGTTTAAACGCATTTTTGCATCATAAATTTTACCTGCCAATGGATCGATAATACGACCTTTATCATAGTTCTTGGTGCCTTCAACCAGTTTTAGGCCTTTTAAAATGGTCATGCCTAAAATAGGCTGATTGGTATAAGGTGCAGGGCAGTTATTGCATTTTTCACGTGGATTATAGTCTGGGCGAGGCGTGATTTTTACAATTTTGCCTGAATAGGTATTATTTGCTTCTTTGCTAATGACGATAATCGCTTTAGCCGCCCCCGTTTTATCATCAATTTGTTGCCAGGTCCCGGTAATATCGTTTGCCCACAAATTCGTCATACATCCTGCTGTAAGCGCGGCAAGTAATATTTTTTTAAACATAGAGAGTCATTCCAAAGAATTTTTATCATCGCCCGCTCATGTTAGAAATCTTACTAAAATAGTCAACACTTATCTGAATACTATAGAGTTGATACACTAAAAAAAGCTGCCAATTTGGCAGCTTTTTTGAATAATGAGAATTAGGTATTAATCTTGGCGAATCCAGGTCTGGCTACGGCCTAAAGCGGACACACCCACATAACCACGCAAGGTTAAACGTTTACCATTGGCATTTAGACGCACTCGAGCGTCATAAATTTTACCTGCTAATGGATCAATCACTTTACCTTTCTCATAATTATTGGTGCCTTCCACATGTTTTAAGCCAGTCAATACATCCATGCCCAAGATCGGCTGGTTGGTATAAGGTGCAGGACATTTACTACAGGTTTTCTGTGGGGTATAGCCTAGACGTGGAGTTACTTTAATAATTTTTCCAGCAAAAGTCCCATTATCATTTTGACGAATTTCAATAATCGCTTTTGGTGAGCCGGTTTTATCATCAATTTGCTGCCAGATGCCAGTCAGATCCTGCGCATAAGCAGTCCCAGTCATCAGTGCAGCGATGAACATTAATCCTAATTTAGTTTGTTTCATTATATTTATTCCTTTTTTATAGATGAATAAAATACCCTCAACACAAAAGTGCTGTTTTTATTAATCCTGGCGAATCCAGGTTTGTGTGCGACCAATCGCAGATATTCCGATATATCCACGTAAAGTCAGTCGTTTCCCATTGGCAGAAATCCGCCCTTTTAAATCATAAATTTTGCCAGTGAGTGGATCGAGTACCCGGCCATGTGCATAGTTATTTTTGGTGGTGGGTTTCAGTCCTTTAATAACGTCTAATCCCAAAATCGGTTTATCGGTATAAGGTGATGGACATTTGACACATTTTTCTCGTGGTGTATAACCTGGGCGAGGTGTGACTTTAGTAATCGTTCCGGTATACGAGCCATCAGCCTGAGTTTTCATTTCAATCAATGCTTTAGGTGAACCAGTTTTATCATCAATCTGTTGCCAGAGACCAGATAACTCCTGAGCAAAGGCCAGAGAGCTAGTGAATAAAGAAGCTGAAAAAACAGTTAAAATTGCGATTTTATACATGCGATATCCTTATCCTTATTTTTTTATGAACATTCACCTAATTCCATGTGGTGAATGTTGACGCAAACTACGTTAATGCACTTTCATAATCTATATTGCATGAAAAAAGCATATGTTTAATATTCATACAACTTAATGCATTAAAATGCAAGCTTCTATCTACTAAAGCATAACCCCGTCACATTTTATTTAATAAAGCAGGAATTAATCCTGCTTAATCCAGGTTTGACTACGGCCTAGTGCTGAAACGCCGATATAGCCGCGTAGGATCAGACGTTTCCCATTAGCACTTAATTTTGCTTTGGTGTTATAAAGATTCCCTGATAATGGATCAAGCAGCTTGCCTTGAGCAAAACTGTTATTGCCGACGTGCTTTAAGCCAGTGAGCACATCCAGGCCGAGAATAGGTTTATTGGTATAAGGTGCAGGACAGGACACACAGTTTTCTTTCGGGGTATATCCAGGACGCGGGGTGATTTTTGTGATCTTGGCAGCATAGACGCCGGAAGCCGTCTCACGAATTTCGAGGAATGCTTTAGGTGAACCAGTTTTGTCGTCAATATTTCTCCATGTCCCTGAAAGGTCAGAGGCCAAAGCCAGATGGCTGAAAGAGGCTAAAAGTAAAGTTGAAAAGAATTGAACCTTTTTCATATATCTGTTCCTAGGTGAGATTAGTGTTCTTACTCTATAGTAAGAACGATTACCCTATAAAACAAATGAATAGTTTGATTCACTAGTCACATTTTTTGCAAATAAAGTATAAAAGTTGGCAACCAGATCGCGGTGAAGACCGCATTTACCGCCATGCCAAAAGCAGCATAACGACCTGCAACACTGCCGCGCTGCCAGGCCTGAGCTGTACCAATGGCATGTGCAGCCAGTCCTAAAGCCAATCCGGAGGCACGTTCATCATTGATATGTCTCAGAATAAATGGAGAAAAAGCTGCACCAATCACACCAGAAAGAATCACGATCAGAATGACCATGCTGATGGGTGCATCCAGCAGGGTGGCAATATTAATCGCAATTGGAGTAGTCACGGCACGGGTAGCAAACGCCATAATGTCTGCAGAGGACATATGCAGCAGATAAGCCAGTCCCATCGGCAAGGCGACAGCACTAATACTGGCAAAAACTAAAATGCCGATAATGGCCTTGAGCGGCAGGTCATCATAGCGCATCGCGGCCAGAGGGATAGCCAATGCGACGGTCACATAGCCGAGTAAATGGTTAAAGAGTGGATTAACTTCATCCATGTAATTTTCATAGGGAATGCCGAGCACAAATAAAATCGCCAGTACAAAGAACATGCTGAACACGATGACGGGAATTTGCGGTATGAACCGGTTACAGGGTTTGGCAATCAGATAGGCGCTGAGCGTAACCGCAAAGCCATACAAAATAGATAACATGCGGAACTCCTATAACCAGCGCTTGGCCATTTTGGCGTAAATCCATAAAGGAATCAGGGTGCTGAAAAACATGATGAACAGAAAGGCCGGAATTTTCTGGCCCATATGTACCAGCATCATCAGTGCACCTGCACTGACAGGCAAGAAAGCAAAGGCGCTTTCCTTCATCAGTTTGTTATTGGTATCCACGAGGCGAGCGGGGAGTTTGCCAAAGTAGCGCCAGGTAAACAGCGCAATTAAAAGACTCAATAACCCGACCAGATTGCCTAATTCAGGATGATTCAGTTGGGTCATTAACCAGACCGAAGCTTCCCGAAAGACAATAATAAGTAACAGGGTGCCGATCCATGCTGGCCAATCTATTCGTTTTATCCAGTTCATTGCTATGATCATTAATATTTAATAAGTTTACTTATCAAGTTTTACTCGATCTTTGACTGGATTTCAAACGTTTCCAGTGGACCTTGAAATTGCTGCGCCTGTTTGCCCAGAATTTCCTCTAAAGGTAAATGCGCCTGTTTAATCAACTGTTCCAGTTTTTGTGGGGCAATTCGAATATGAAGATGCAGCTGGCCTTCATCATCATAATTTTCAGACTGAATCACATTCAAGCTGTACAGCTGGTTGCGCAGCTTGCCATAGGCGGGTTTCAGGATTAAATCGAAGGACTGCAGTTGCCCCATCAAGGATTCATGTACCGCTTTACGCAGCAGGTCGATACCTTCGCCAGTATGGGCCGAGACATAGACGCGTTCCGGTTCACCCGGGCGTCGATAAATAATTTTGGCTTCTTCACCGCTACAGTCAATTTTATTGTAAACCTGAAGGATGGGAACATCGGCCCCAATTTCTTTCAGCACTTTTTCAACGGCTTCAATCTGTTCCAGCATCTCTGGGCTGCTTGAATCAATGACATGCAGTAACAGCGTGGCTTCTACGGTTTCCTCCAAAGTCGCCTTAAAGGATTCCACCAGCGAATGGGAAAGATTACGGACAAAACCTACTGTATCGGCCAGTACCAGATTGCCAATCCCATCCCATTCCAGACGCCGTAAAGTAGGGTCCAAGGTTGCAAACAGCTGATCGGCTGCATAGACATCGCTGTTGGCGAGTAAATTAAAGAGGGTCGACTTGCCGGCATTGGTATAGCCGACTAAAGATACTGTTGGAACAGCTGCTTTTTGACGGGCAACACGGCCTTGCATCCGGGTCTGGCGGACTTTATCAATGCGTGCCTTGAGCTGTCCCATACGGATACGCAGCAAACGGCGGTCTGTTTCCAGCAGGGTTTCACCCGGGCCACGTAAACCAATCCCGCCTTTCTGGCTGTCGAGATTGCCACGACTACGAATTAAACGTGAAGATAAATGTTGCAGCTGTGCCAGTTCGACTTGCAGCTTACCTTCATAGGTACGGGCACGCTGGGCAAAAATATCCAGAATCAGTTCAGTACGATCGACCACGCGGCATTTAATCACCTGTTCCAGATTACGGGCTTGGGCTGGGGTTAGGGCATGGTCAAAAATGACCAGATTGGCCTCCAGCTCTTCAACACGTTCAGCGATTTCTTCTGCCTTGCCGGAGCCGATAAAAAATTTGGCATCGGGTTTCACCCGCTGAGCATAAATATGTTCCAGAATTTCAGCATCTGCAGACTGAGCCAGCAAACGAAACTCTTCAGCATCAAGGTCATCCAGCATTTGTACGCTGACACTCACCAGAATGACGCGCTCTTTCCCTCGATGTTGTTGTAAATATTCCACTCAGGCCAATCTCCACTTGAAAACTTTAGTGTAGTTGAAAAAGGGCTGTGCAGATACTGAATTAGCGCGGCTTTGGTTTAGAGTACGCTGATAAACAGTTGTGCAAGTGTTACCAGTACCACGGCATAGATGAAAGTGCCGCCCCAAATATATTTGAGCACTTGTAAAGGTTGAGGTGTGTCGTTCGCGGGCTGGGTTTGATCTGGCATGGCTACGATCCTTTTCAATCTAATATTTCGATAGTTTTAGTTTGAATGATTTTTTAATCCAATTAAAATTGAAGATATAGATGTTATTGGTCGATTTTTATTATCAATGCAAGTTGCGAATGAACAGTATAGAATGAGTTTAATTCGTGGATATTCCCTGTATCTCGCTTAGGATTTAATGACGTTTTTATGAATTCAACTGTACAAAACCAGACTCCAGATATCGAAGGCTTGGCCAAGTTTTTTCTGTATAGCCGGAAAATTACCGCCTCATTGGCCACCATCAGTGAGGGGTTTTATTTGGTTTTTCGTCATGGCTTATATAAAAATCCGAATAAACCGACCAATACGCGCTATGTGCAACATTTTTGCCGCCAGTTATGCAAAGTATTCAATATCGAAGTGCAGGTACATGGCGAGATTCCACGTGAACCCGCCTTATGGGTCAGTAATCATGTGTCCTGGCTGGATATTGCCGTTCTGGGTTCCGGAGCGCGCGTATTTTTTCTGGCAAAAGCAGAAATTGAGAACTGGCCGATTTTAGGGAAATTGGCCAAGGGAGGGGGTACCTTATTTATTAAACGTGGTTCAGGAGATTCCGTCAGGATTCGTGAACAAATTACCGGTTTCCTGAAACAGAATATTCCGGTGCTGTTCTTTCCTGAAGCGACGACTTCTGATGGGCGAGCCATCAAAAAAGTGCATGGCCGGATTTTAGGCGCCGCGATTGAAGCCCAGCGTCCTGTACAAATCTGTCTGATTTGTTATGTGAATCAGCAGGGCGAACTGGATATGGTTGCGCCGTTTGTCAATAACATCAGTTTTGCCGCCCATGTCAAAAAAGTACTGGAAATGCCGCAAGTCATTGCACATTTAGTGGCTTTACCTGCAATTGCCACTGAAGGGCATACAGTTGAAAGCCTCACCCGGGTGGTCCAGGAAAAAATGCAGACCGGCCTGGTTGAACTTCAGTCACGGGTATTAAAAAAGCCTCAATAAGAGGCTTTTTTATGGTTTCTGTTCAAAGAATCAAGCTTACATAAAGCCTTCAATTGGCAGCCAAGACACCAGCTTAAGGCCAGCTTTCTGATACCATTTCATTTTTGGTTCTTTGGTAAATGTTTGAACGTCACTATTGGCTTTCTTGATTTTCCAGTTAATGTTCTGATTCGCATCCAGCACCAGTTTATAAGCATATTTGCTTAAATTTTTGTCCATGGTGTCGTGTACTGCACGTGCCAAAGACGGACTGTTCAGCAACACGCCAATTTCAGTATTCAAATAGGCTGAACGCGGATCAAAGTTAAAAGAACCAATAAACACCTGTTTTTGATCCAGTGCCATCAGTTTGGCATGCAGGCTGGAACGGCTCAGTCCTTTCAGGCTGACTTTAGCTTTTTTCGAAATTTCCTCAGTATTGGCATTTAGGTGATTAGCTTCTGGCGCTGCCAAGAACTCATACAGCTGCACCCCATTTTCCAATAGATCCTGACGATATTTGGCATAAAAGGCATGCACCACGGCAACGTCGTTGGCCTTAAAAGAGTTGGTCAGGACGCGAACCTTGATATTCTCATTCGCCAGTTTCTTTAAACGGTCTGCACCAATTTTTTCCGGGACAAAATAGGCAGAGACAATATCGACACTTTGTTCAGGTTTTTCCAGACGCTGTAATAACTGGAAATTCAGGTGTTCTTCGGTTTTGGCCTTGGCCTTGATTTTGCTCGGTGGATCTTTGACTACTTCGGCTTCCACCCAATCCAGCTGAATGTTTTGTTCCAGCCATTGGTCAAAGGCTCTGGAACGATTAGCCAGATCCAGATAATTCTGAGTGGCTGGATCCTGACTATGGGTTTCTAGCTGTTGTTTTAAGCTTGGAAAACGTAAGCCATGATGCCGTGGATTCACCACCTCTTGTACCGGATAGGCATAATCATCATTCCAGTATTCATCGAAGGAATGAATGATTTCATCCGATGCTGCACCGACCAGCATCACATCGACATCGGAGAACTGATAGCTTTCACTGACATTATAATACTGGTTGCTCATATTGCGCCCGCCAATCAAGGCAATCTGGTTATCGGCAATAAAGCTTTTATTATGCATGCGGCGGTTAATGCGTTTTAAATCCAGCACCATGTCCATGGCGCGGTATTTACGGAAGCGGTAGGGGTTATACAGTTTGACATCGATATTCTGATGCTGGTTTAAGGCCAGATAAATCCCTTCCATTTTCTTGGCATTATTGTCATCCATCAACAGGCGCACTTTTACGCCACGATCCGCTGCCTGAATAATCGCATGCAGGGCGAGGGCACCGATCCGGTCGTTATCCCAGATGTAATATTGCAGATCCAGACTGCGTTCCGCTTTATTAATCAGCTGAATCCGCGCAGCCAGTGCTTCAAGCGGATCATACAGCACGCGATAACCGGTCAACCCGATGTTCTGATCACGTAAAGGTTCAACAATTTGTGCCAGGCTGGTTTGCGATGTATCCGTTTCAAATGCCATCTGGCTTGGCTGTTCGGTTTGCTTGGGTAAGGTGCTACACGCAGGTAGACCCAGAACCAGACTACAGCTCAGTAAAATGCCGGCTTTATAGCGATGAGTACGTATAAAACTTGAGGATTGAAAATGAACTTGATCGCGGGGAGCAGTGGCCATATAAGTCGAAGAATGAAAAATTAGAATTGAGTATAATTGCCAGCTATGAAAAGATAAATATAAAGCCAGTAATCTGCTGCTCGACTGAATAAGGCCAATTTATGTGGGATTCGAATTCCGTACTGTTTTATTTTTATTTGGGAATGGCGATTTTAGCCATCTGGGCTGTGGCTCAGGCATGGTCGAGCCAATCACGTACCGAAACCATTCATCCCTTTAAAGCTTTTGGTCATTTGCTGGCTTTTTATCTTGCCTATTTATTAATCCCTTTGGTTTTCTTCAGTATTTATGCTGGATGGACGGGGTATTATTCGCTGCATGAAGCTATTTTTGTATTTTTGCTTAGTGGGGTTTTGACTTATGCACGCTTTATCGAGCCGCATTTAATTCAAGTGAAAACGACACAATATCAGATCAATGCAGATAAACGTTTAAAGCAGCCAGTAAAAATCGCCCTGATTGCAGATTTGCATATCGGTCTGTTTTCGGGTCATGAGCGTCAGTTGCGACAAATTGTACACAAATTAAATCATATTCAACCTGATTTGGTGGTGGTTGCTGGCGACTGGACTTACGAGCCAGAAAATAAACTGGCACAGGAATTGGCAGTTTTAAAAGAGATTCACGCTCCGGTCTATTCAGTCAATGGTAACCATGACGAGCAATATCCCGGACCGCCGATTCGCGAACTGTTGCACTATGCACTGCAAGTCAATCAGGTCATGGATATCGAAGGTCAAATTGTCGAATTTGATGAGTTTCGCCTTTTGGGCGTGGGTGATCTCTGGGCTGGAAAAGCCGATATGCGCAGTTTGCCAGACTTGCCTCAGGACAAGCCTTGGGTCATTCTTTCGCATAACCCGGATACGGTCGATATGATTCCCAAACTGCCGACGCGCCCTCTGATGCTGTCCGGGCATACTCATGGCGGACAGGTAGAGCTGCCTTGGCTAACTAATTACGTCATGAAAAAGGTTTCAATTTTGGGACATAAAAAGGGCATGTACCGCCATGAACATGCAGATGTGTTCGTTACTGTCGGTACCGGCTTGGTCGGCGTGCCTTTCCGTTTCCGGGTGCCGCCTACCATTGATATTATTGAACTGATTTAAATTCAGTCGACGTGCTGTACCGCGTTAACTGATGATCCAGACCAGAATCAATAACACCACCGCGACGGCCGCCATCATCCAAATTTTCTTTTCGATTTTTCGGGTTGGCACATTTTCACGTAATTGTTGCGCAGTGATTTCAGCTTCTGTGGATGTGCTCAAACTAGGATGGGTGGGGATTTCCAGTGGCGGTGTCACCAGGTCGATATCACCGGCATCATCACTAAAGCGTGGACCGGTACTTTCATGCTTCATGACCACATCATGTTCCCGCACAATTTCATCAATCACTTGCAGTGCCTGAGCTTCATCCAAGGGTGTATTCTCGGTGATATAGCGAACAGCTTCTAATTTTTTATCATCTTCCAGCAAAATAATGATATTGACCAACTGCTCCTGCGAGAGGTATTCGATAAGATCCTGCATGGCCTTGCCTCATTTTTTGAATTGAGTTCATTTGATTGTTGAGCAAATTTAACAAGATAAGTAGCCGAATTTTGTTGTAACATCATAAAAAAGCCAGCATCGAGTGCTGGCTTTTGAATCAATCTAAAATCTTAGATCTGATTGTTTACATCATCATTTTTGGTTTCACGAATCAGTAAAAACGCGACAAGCGACAGGATAGATGCTGCGGTCAGGTAATAACCGACTGCAGACAAACCATAGGCCGTTGCCAGCTTGGTTGCGATTAACGGTGCAAATGATGCGCCGAAAATGCCTGCCAAGTTAAAGGTCAATGCAGAACCCGTGTAACGTACTGAAGTCGGGAAGATTTCAGACAATACAGTACCGATTGGCCCATAAGTTAAGCCCATAATCGCCAGACCAATACACAAGAACAGGAACACCACCAAGGTGCTGCCAGATTCAAGCATATCTGCAAAGAAGATACCGAAGATCGCAGAAATGACACATACCGCAATCGAAGTAGTCTTACGGCCAAATTTCTCTGCCAATACTGCTGAAAGCGGGATGAATGCAGCAAAACACAGGGTTGCAACTAACTGCAATTGCAGGAATTCTTCACGGGAATAACCGAGTTGTTTGGTTCCCCATTGCAATGCAAATACCGTAGTAAGGTAGAACACAACAAATGTACAGATTGCAGCAATCGTACCCAGAACCAGCATGCGAGAGTGCTTTTTGAACACTTGAACAAAAGGAACATTTACTTCTTTTTGTTTATCCAGCACTTTCTGGAAAGCAGGCGTTTCATGCAGTTTTAAACGGATCCATAAACCGACAATTACCAACAAGGCACTTGAGATAAACGGAATACGCCAGCCCCAAGCCATAAAGTCAGCTTCAGACATGAAAGCGCCAAGCGTCAGGAAAGAACCTGTTGCCAGAATAAAGCCGATCGGAGCACCCAGTTGCGGGAACATGCCATACCAGGCACGTTTGCCTTCCGGGGCATTTTCAGTTGCAAGAAGTACCGCACCTGACCATTCACCACCCAGACCCAAGCCCTGACCTAAACGGCACAGTGCAAGTAACAGTGGCGCAGCAATTCCGATTTGCGCATAAGTTGGCAATAGACCAATCGCAACGGTTGAAATCCCCATAGTCAGCAAAGCTGCAACCAAGGTGGCTTTTCGTCCGATCCGGTCACCTAAATGACCAAATAATGCTGCACCAATCGGACGGGCAATAAAGGCAATGGCAAAAGTCGCAAGAGACTGAATGGTTGCGGTCATCGGATCTGTACTGGTAGGGAAGAACAGATACGGAAAAATAATGACAGCAGCGGTGGCATAAATATAAAAATCGAAGAACTCGATTGTGGTGCCTACCAAGCTTGCTGTTAAAACGCGAAATTTTGAATTTTGTGCTGGCTGAGCAGCAGAATTAGACGACGCCATGGAAAACCTTACACTTACTAAAAATAAAAAAACTTAGTTTTAAAAGCGTAATCTTTTTAAAAAAGGCGTAATTTTTTAAAAAAACAACTGCAATCTTCTCACTTCAACTCGCTCAGGGTCACTGAAATGAAAAAGGAGATGATTAAATCACGTAAAGATAGATAGACAGAAAATGTGATCCTGCGCCTATCAATACAAATATGTGCCAGATAGCGTGGGTATATCTTACTCTTTTTAAAGCGTAAAACAATGCACCCACGGTATAAGCGAGTCCACCAATGATGAGAAAGGTTAAAGATTGAGCACTTAAATATTGCTGCATATCATCCATGACCAGCAGTGCCAGCCAGCCCATGGCCAGATAAGCCGCCAAAGAAAGTTTCTGGAAACGATGAATGAAAACGAACTTGAAAAGTGTACCAAGAAGGGCAATCACCCAGAGTGCAATCAATAAATACTGAGCTTTGGCGGTTGGAATGGCGATTAACAGAAAAGGGGTATAGGTTCCGGCAATTAAATAATAAATCGCGGTATGATCGACTTTTTTGTAAAAATAACGGCGGTCTGCTGTGGTGGCCATATGGTAAAGCATGGAAGCAGAAAACAGCACAATCATGCTCAGCGCGTAAACCCAAAGCCCTATCCATTGTCCAGTACTTAGGTAAGACCCTTTAATAATCAAAAGAATACCAGCAACAATGGATAGCCCGGCACCTACGCCATGACTAATATAGTTAATCCGTTCCTCATTTTGATCATAATCTGGAACCAGTGGAGCATTCTGCATGATTGTCATTCTTCTTCAAATATACACTTGTATAGTAATTCAATTTTGCTTTTAGGTTAAGAAGATTTAAACTTGATGCGCAATTCATTTCAGGTTTTATCTATGTCAACGTTGGCAACTCTCTCAGATCAGGAACTGCAATTCTTGGACACCTTTCAGCAAGCTGTTGAAAGGGATCAATTTGATCGCCTGATCTTAAGCCAGTATAAAGGTGAACTGCAGGATTTAGAGAAAATGACCTTGCGAGTCATTACATTAAATGAACAGCGCGTATTGAGCTGTCTGTATCGTTACAAGACTCAGGATGTCACCAAAAATTATCCTTTAGAAGAAGCGTTATCGCAGGTGACTACATTGTTAGCATATTGCAAACAAGCCAATCTGATCACCGTCGATGAAGAATTACAGCTGAAAAAAAACAAGAAAAAAGCCATGTTAACGCGCAGCAAACATAAAGCAGCGATGAATCAGGTGAAGCCTGTTGAACAAGGCCATGACCGGATTAAACAACGTTTTGTCGATCAGGACAGTATTTTTCTCCAGCATCTCGGTATTACCGATCAAAAAGCGCAAATCATTCCGAGCATGGCGCGTAAATGGAAGCAGATTAATAAGTTTGTGGAAATTTTCTCAGGTGCCTTGGCGCAGATTAAGCCACAGGCCGAAGGCCTGCGCATGGTGGATTTTGGTTCGGGTAAGGGCTATCTGACCTGTGCTTTATATGACTATATGCAAAAACATGGTCAAACGCCGTATGTCACCGGGGTAGAGCTTAATCCAAAAATGGTCGAGTTCTGCCAGAATGTCGCGCAACAATCCGGTTTTGATCAGCTGGACTTTTTCCAGGGGGATGTGCGTACCTATGCACCAGAACGTCTGGATGTAATGATTGCCTTGCATGCCTGTGATGTAGCAACAGATTTCGCGATTCATAGTGGGATTCGCCTGAATGCACAGATGATCATGTGTGCGCCATGTTGTCATAAGGAATTACGTCCACAGTTACAAGCACCGAAAGTCCTGAGTCCAATGTTGCAGTTTGGCATTCATGCCGGACAGCAGGCAGAAATGCTGACCGATACCATTCGTGCTTTACTGCTTAAAGCTTATGGCTATGAAACCAAAGTTTTTGAATTTGTGGCGCTGGAACATACTAGTAAAAATAAAATGATTTTGGCAACAAAACGTAAAGACTATCAACAACCTGATCAGGCGGTTCTGGCACAAATTCAGGCCTTGAAAGAGATGTATGGAATCCAGAAACATTCACTGGAATTGTTGCTCAATGACCAGTGGGATCAGCAGGGAGTTGGTTCTAAATGCTAAAGAATCCAGAACTGAAAATAGTGTCCGGCAGCTGGAAGGATTTGGCAGCGCCTGCCAAAGCGATTCGTGAAGCTGTGTTTATTCAAGAACAGAATATCGCGGCTGAAGATGAGTGGGATGCTGAGGATGCGGTTGCTGTACATTTCATTGTTTTTCAACAGGATCAGGCGATTGCTACAGCACGATTATTGTCAAATAATAGTATCGGTCGGGTTGCAGTCCTAACAACAGCACGCGGTTTAGGTGTTGGTCAGCGCTTGATGCAGGCCGTGATTGACTATGCGCGTGCAGAGCAGCGTGAGTTGGTCAAGCTGTCTTCGCAAGTGCACGCCATTGGCTTCTATCAAGCGCTGGGATTCGAAGTTCAAGGTGAGGAATATCTGGATTGTGGTATTCCGCATATTGATATGTATTTAAAACTTTAATTTTCAGCCCTTCAAATACAAAAAAGCGAGGCATTGACCTCGCTTTTTGATGCATAGCCTGAATCTGAATTAGTGGCCATGCGCTGCATTTGAGCTGTGCTCGGCATTATCCATATTGGCATGTTCTTCAGCTGACATATTGTGTTCAGCGGCTGTCGTACCTGGATGAGCCGTATTGGCAGCTTCACGTGCTTCACGATCTGCTTGCGCTTTGGCAATGGCTTCTGGAGACATCGTCGGTGCATTTTTAAAAGCGTGTTGCTGGGTAGTTTGTTTATTTTGCTGGCTTGGCATGTAATCTGGTTCATTACTTATCGCGAGCCAAAAAATAAGCATGAATAATCCACCTAAAATACAGAAGATGATAAGTGCTTTCCAACCCCAAGGAGATTTTTCAGGTGAACTGTGATCAGTCATAGGTCTTACCCACGTGGATATCAAACTTATGTAACTTTATAACATAAATTGATCAAAAAGCAGATCAAAATCTGTCATCACATAACTCTGTTCCGTGCTTGAAGTAAATCTGAAAGATAAAAAAAGAGGAAACACGTTCCTCTTTTTATTTAAGTGCTCAAATTATTGAATCGGCTGGGCGTGTGCTGCGCGATCTTTGAGAAGCTGTGGAGCTTTGAAGCGTTCGCCATACTTGTTTTCAAGCACCTTGGCACGGGTCACGGCTTTGGCCAGACCATACTGATTCAAGAATTGTACTGCACCGCCCGTCCAGGCGGCAAAACCAATGCCAAAAATGGAACCGACATTGGCATCGACCACGGATTCTAAAACACCTTCTTCCAGACAGCGCACGGTATCTAGTGCCTGTACAAACAGGAAGCGGTCAATCATTTCCTGTTCAGAAATATCATTGTCTTTTTTCCAGTGGCTGAGACCAGACCAGAGCTGCTTTTTGGCATCGGCCGGATAATCATAAAAACCTGCGCCTACAGCCTTACCTTTACGGTTAAACTCGTGAATCATACTGTGAATCACGTCATCAGCGGGTGATTTAGTGATGGTCTGATCCTGTGCTTCTAAAGCTTTGTATCTTTCATTGGCCACATGTTCAGACAGAGTTAAGGACACTTCATCCTGAATCGCCAACGGGCCTACCGGCATACCGGCTTTGAGAGCTGCCATTTCAATTCGTGCCGGATGTACGCCTTCTGCTAGCAGACGCAAGCCTTCCTGTACAAAGGTGCCAAACACGCGGCTGGTAAAGAAGCCACGGCTGTCATTCACCACAATCGGTAATTTGCCAATCTGCTGCACGAAATCGAAAGCTTTGGCCAGCGTTTCTGGCGAGGTATTTTTACCTTTGATAATTTCGACTAGCTGCATTTTATCGACCGGACTGAAGAAATGCAGGCCGATAAAGTTCTGATCATTTTTTGAAGCCTGGGCTAATTCTGTGATCGGCAGGGTCGAGGTATTCGAAGCCATCACCCCGTTGCTGATAAGATATTGCTCTGCCTCTTGCGTGACTTGAGCCTTGAGCGCGGGATTTTCAAAGACGGCTTCAATGATCAGGTCACAACCCGCTAGATCTTCATTCGATGCAGTTGTTTGAATCAGGCTTAAAACCTGATCTCGTTTCTCGGCTGATAAACGCCCTTGAGCGACTTTTTTATCCAGCAGTTTCTGGCTATAGGATTTGCCTTTTTCAGCCGCTTCTAATGAAATATCTTTCAGAACTACTGGAATGCCTGTGCTGGCAGTGGCATAGGCGATCCCAGCACCCATCATGCCTGCACCTAAAATACCGACTTTAGTGGCTTTCCACTTTTCAATATCTTGAGGGCGACTGGCACCGGACTTGATTGCATTCAGACCATGCCAGAAAGTGCCAATCATATTTTTAGAAATTTGACTGGTCGCCAAATAAGTAAAGTAACGCGATTCAATGGTCAGGGCAGTATCGACATCGACCTGTGCACCTTCTACCGCAGCCGACATGATCGCTTCAGGTGCAGGAGAGCAGCCTTTGGTTTTATCGCGCAGCATCGCCGGAGCAATTGCCAGCATCTGGGCAACTGCTGGTGTCGAAGGGCTACCACCCGGAATTTTATAGCCTTTTACATCGAATGGCTGCTGAGATTTTGGATTGGCTTTGATCCAGGCAATGGCCTTTTCCAGCAATTCATCGGTACTGTCTGCGAGATCGTGAATCAACCCTAAAGATCTGGCTTTATCGACTCCAAACTGTTTGCCTTCCATCAATAAAGGAAAGGCATTTTGCAGACCGAGCAGACGGATCATGCGGACGATACCACCACCGCCAGGTAATAATCCGAGTGTGACTTCAGGCAGGCCAAATTTGCTTTTAGGGTCATTCAGGGCAATACGATAATGGGCACACAGGGCAATTTCCCAGCCACCGCCAAGCGCCGTACCATTCAATGCAGCAACGACAGGAATACCGCGAGTTTCGATATAGCGCATTTGTGCTTTCATCTCTTCAATCATATTGAAGAATTCAGTTGCATGTTCAGGAGTGGCTTGAATCAGTTCATCCAGATCGCCGCCAGCAAAGAAAGTTTTTTTCGCTGAACGGAAAATAATCCCGGCAATATCTTCATCTGCTTGTAACTGGGCAACGACTTCATCCAGTGCCGTGCGAAAGTCGGCATTCATGGTATTTGCAGACTGGTTTGGAGAATCAAACGTTAAAATAACAATATTATCTTCATTTTTTTGATATTGAATTGCGCTCATTATTTTTCTCCTTATACCAGTTCAATAATGGTTGCGATGCCCATACCACCACCCACGCAAAGTGTGGCTAATCCACGTTTTTCCCCCTGGCGTTCCAGCTCATCCAGCAAAGTGCCTAAAATCATGGCTCCAGTCGCACCGAGTGGATGTCCCATGGCAATTGCACCGCCGTTGACATTCACCTTAGCAGAATCAACCTTCATCTCATTGATAAAGCGCATCACCACTGCAGCAAAGGCTTCATTAACTTCAAACAGGTCAATATCATCAATGGTTAAACCCGCCTTAGCCAAGGCCTTACGAGCAGCCGGGGCAGGGCCAGTCAGCATAATGGTTGGATCGGCCCCAACCAGTGCCGTCGCCAGTACTTTGGCACGTGGCTTCAGACCTTGTTCTTTTACTGCTTGTTCCGATGCGATCAAAACCACCGCTGCACCATCGACAATGCCTGAGGAATTCCCGGCATGATGCACATGATTGACAGCACCGACTTCAGGATATTTTTGCAGGGCAATTGCATCAAAGCCCATTTGCCCCATAGTGGCGAAACTTGGATTGAGTTTACCTAAGGCTTCAGCGGTCGTTATCGGTTTGATGAATTCATCTTTATCCAGAATCACTACACCGGCTTTATCTTTTACTGGAATAACGGATGCGTTGAAGTAACCATTGGCTTGAGCGGCAGCTGCTTTCTGTTGTGATTGTTCGGCAAACTGGTCTACTTCTGCACGGCTATAACCGTCAATCGTGGCAATTAAATCTGCACCGATACCTTGCGGAATAAAGTCACAGGCCATATTGGTCTCAGGGTCAAGCGCCCAAGGGCCGCCATCAGAACCCATCGCTACGCGGGACATGGATTCGACGCCGCCTGCAACGACCAGATCTTCCCAGCCAGAACGGACTTTTTGTGCTGCCAGATTGACAGCTTCGAGTCCGGAAGCGCAGAAACGGTTGATTTGCACGCCAGCGACATCATTGTCCCAGCCGGCAGCGATGGCAGCTATTTTGGCAATATCGGCCCCCTGATCACCAATCGGGGTGACACAACCCAGCACAATATCATCGACTTTTGAGGTGTCCAGTCCGTGACGGTCTTTCAGTTCATTGAGTAAACCAGTCAGTAATGAAATGGGTTTTACCTGATGTAAAGATCCATCTTTTTTGCCTTTTCCGCGTGGCGTACGAATGGCGTCAATAATATATGCCTCGCTCATAGCATGTTCCTTTTATTGATTTAATGAAAATTATTCTAATGATTCGAGTGTAATCCTTAATTTTTGAAGTGCAATGACGAGAACGGGTCAGATCAATTGAGCGATTTAGCCAATTGTAATTATAAAAAAGCCTAAGCTAATGCTTAGGCGGAGAGAACTGATTTTAATTTTTAAATGTTATTTCGCAACATCATTTGATTAATGATAGCCATGCAATTGACGATACAGACCCGGGGTTACACCGGTCCATTTCTTGAAGGCGCGGTGGAAGGTACTGGTTTCACTGAAACCGACCTGTTGTGCGACATCTTCAAGGGTAAGATCAGGGTTAAGTAACAGGTGAATTGCGGCATCACGTCGCAATGCATCTTTCACGCCTTGATAGCTTTTGCCTTCGGCTGCCAGACGGCGACGCAAGGTTTGCGGTGATAGATATAACATCGATGCCACATCATTCAAGGTTGGCATTTCTTCACCAATCTGGCTCTTCAGCACATCACGGATTCTAGAAGTCAGTGAATTGGTATTTTTGAATTTCACCAGCAGTTGGGCCGGTGCTGCTTTCAAAAACTCTTCCAGAGTTTCTTCATTCTGGCGAATTGGCAGGTCCAGATAGTCCGCAGCAAAAGTGATTTCAGTACGTGGCATATCGAACTGCATTACCGGCGCAAAGAATAAGGCATCATATTCATCGGCATGGTCTGGACGCGGATAACTAAAATGCACGCGTTCCAGTGGCAGGCGACGCTCAATGAGCCAAGACGCCAAGCCATGCCAGATCATCAGCATGCTTTCAGTAATGAAATGATCCGGATCCATTGCATTTGGAATGAGTGGTACCAGACGTGCTTCGTGTTTGTCACGCTCCAGAGTCACCGACCAGTCATCACCAAAGAGTTTGTAGAACTGGGAAGACAATTCCAGTGCATCACCCAGAGTTTTGGCATGAATGATGAGCTGGCACATGATCGCAAACGTACCCAGACGGCGTTGCTGTTTGT
Source organism: Acinetobacter lwoffii (assembly GCA_963516025.1). Classification (GTDB taxonomy): domain Bacteria; phylum Pseudomonadota; class Gammaproteobacteria; order Pseudomonadales; family Moraxellaceae; genus Acinetobacter; species Acinetobacter lwoffii_R. Next base: position 127,514 of record CAUPZU010000003.1, on the reverse strand, counting down.
CAAAGCCGACATGCTCGTCCTGGGTCACCATCCACAACATTTTAATAAAGCGGGTATATTGTTCAGGCGAAATACGCGCTTTGGGCTGATGCAGCAGCTCTGCTTCAATCCCGACGTGAGACAATAAAGTATCGACATCCATGCCCAGACGTTTAACGCCAGATAAGGCAGCATTGACGAAGTGGATACTGATCGTATCACGACTCATGTTTAATCCTTCAGTCTCTTTAATGTTCACTAATAATTGACCTAAATGACGAAAAATAATAAAGCAATGGCAATTTACAAGAATACCTTTGCCATTTTCTTACATATTAGATTGCCGAAACTATCAAGGTAAATGGCTGAACATGACATTGTTTTTGTGCATTTATGTGCCTAAGATGCTGAAAAAAGCAATATAAGTAGAGCAAATACTCCAATGTCATATGTATTAAAAGGATTGAAAATCCTAGATTTTTCTACACTTTTACCCGGCCCGTTTGCCACATTATATCTTGCTGATTTAGGTGCAGAAGTTGTGCATATTGAATCACCAACCCGACCGGACCTGTTGCGATTAATGCCACCCTTTGCCAATGGACAGGCCACTTCACAAAGTTATTTGAACCGAAACAAGCAATCGGTTGCACTGGATTTGAAAGATCCTGCGAATATTGAACTGGTTAAATCCAAGATTGCAGATTATGACATTGTGATTGAGCAATTCCGTCCCGGTGTAATGCAACGTCTTGGGCTAGACTATCAAACCTTAAGCGAAATTAATCCAAAATTGATTTACTGTTCCATTACCGGTTACGGCCAAACTGGCACATATAAAGATAAGGCAGGGCACGACATTAATTATCTGGCTTTATCCGGAATTGCCGGACACAGTGGCCGGATTGAAAATGGCCCACCTGCCTTGGGGATTCAGGTCGCTGATGTTGCGGGTGGTTCCATGCATGCCGTGATTGCGATTCTGGCCGCGGTGATTGAACGTCAGCAAAGCGGAAAAGGGCAATATATTGATATTTCCATGACCGATTGCGTGGTGACGATGAATAATCTGGCGGCTTCTGCCAGTCTGGCTGGCAATCAGCATCAACGGCCTGAATCAGGGTACCTGAATGGCGGTACTTTTTACGACTATTATGAAACCCAGGATGGGCGTTATCTGTCGATTGGCAGTCTGGAACCACAATTTATGCAGGGATTGGCACAGGCTTTAGAGCTGCCGATTCTTCTGGAAAAAGGCGCCTCTTATGCCGCTGAAGATCATGCTGCGGTGAAGCAGGCGATTCAGAATAAAATCAAGACCAAGCCTTTATCTGAATGGCAAACGCTGTTTGCCGCGCTGGATGTCTGTGTCGAACCGGTGCTCAAACTTGAGGAAGCATTACATTCTGATCTGGCCCAGCAGCGAGGATGGGTCGTACAGGTGCCACTCAAATCCAGCAGTCAGCAGACCGAAGCACAACTGGCTTGTCCGATTAAATTTTCACGTTCCACGATATGTTATGAATTTGTAGGGCAGCAATTGGGAGAGAGCCAAAATTGGTAGAATTTTTAAAGTATTAATAAGATAGTTAACCGAAGTTGAGAAAATTTTTCCTATATGAAAATAAGTAATAATGATTGAAGAATTTAATCATTATTACTTTAAATTTAATCGAATGCTGTAAATACTGAGATCCGTGAAACTTTGGTAGGCTTATCAATAAAACCGCTATGAAATATGTATAAAAAGCATTTTATTGATAGGTTCAATCTCGCTATCCTTGCCGGCGATATAATAGAAACTACTAGCTGTACGCCATGTATTTATATACTGATTTCGATCAGCAACTGATTAATGAACGTGTTGCACAGTTCCGTGACCAAACGGAACGTTATTTAGCCGGTAAACTCACTGAAGATGAGTATCGTCCGCTTCGTCTGCAAAATGGTCTGTACGTACAGCGTTATGCGCCAATGTTACGTATTGCCGTGCCATATGGTTTGATGAACTCAAAACAACTTCGTAAAGTGGCTGATTTGGCAAAAGAATATGACCGTGGCTACGCGCATATTTCGACCCGTCAAAACATCCAGTTTAACTGGCCTGCGCTGGAAAATGTGCCGGATATGCTGGCTGAACTGGCCACTGTGCAAATGCATGCGATTCAGACTTCAGGTAACTGTATCCGTAATACCACGACGGATCAGTATGCCGGTGTGGTTGCAGGTGAAATTGCCGATCCGCGTCCGACTTGTGAATTGATCCGTCAATGGTCAACCTTCCATCCGGAATTTGCCTTCTTGCCACGTAAGTTCAAGATTGCAGTCTCTGCGCTTGAAGAAACCGATCGTGCAGCAACTGCATTCCACGATATCGGTGTGTATATCGTGCGTAATGAAGCAGGCGAAATGGGCTATAAAATCAAAGTCGGTGGTGGTCTCGGCCGTACGCCGGTGATTGGTAGCTTTATTCGTGAATTCTTGCCACGTGAAGACCTGATTGCTTATTTGGAAGCAGTCCTTCGTGTATATAACTTGCATGGTCGTCGCGACAACAAATATAAAGCGCGTATCAAGATTCTGGTAAAAGCTTTAACACCAGCAGTATTTGCCGAGAAAGTTGAAGCTGAATTTGAGCATACGATTAAAACACTGAAAATCGATGCAGACACCTTGGCGAAAATGGATGAGAACTTCACGCCATTCGATTACCAAGATTATGCAGATGAAGATTTCACTGAACTGTTTGCACAATATCCAAAATTCAAACAGTGGTTCAACATTAATACCAATGCACATAAAGTGAAAGGTTATCGCATCGTGACGATTTCACTGAAACGTGCCGGAATTGCACCGGGTGATGTCAGCACCGAAGAAATGAACCTGATTGCAGATCTTGCAGATCAGTACACTTTCGGTGAGCTGCGTACCACGCATGAGCAAAACATTTCCTTGGTCGATGTACCACAAAAAGACTTGTTCGCTGTATGGCAAACCCTTGACCAAAACAACCTGGCACGTGCGCATATCGGTTTCTTGACCGACATCATTTGCTGCCCGGGCGGTGACTTCTGTTCTTTGGCTAATGCGAAATCCATTCCGATTTCTGAAGCAATTTCACGCCGTTTTGATGACCTGGATACGATTTACAATTTAGGCAAACTGGATCTGAATATTTCAGGTTGTATGAATGCTTGTGGCCATCACCATGTGGGTAATATTGGTATTCTAGGTGTAGACAAGAAAGGCGCTGAGTTCTACCAAATCACTTTAGGCGGTAATGCCGATCATGATGCGTCAATTGGTGACATTCTTGGGCCATCATTTGCAGCCGAAGTCGTGCCGGATATCGTAGAAGAAATTTTGAATACTTATCTTGACCTGCGTCAGGATGGTGAAGAGTTTATCGATACTTATCGCCGTGTCGGCATTCAACCATTCAAGGAGCGTGCATATGCTTAATATCGCACTTCAAGTGCTCTCTAAAGATGGCACGATTGCAGACAATACCTATCAATTGATGGGTGAAGATGGTGTTTTACCACAGGGTGATGTGGTTCTGCCTGTGGATCAGTTAGACCAGATTGCCAAGGTGGCAGGTAAAAAAGCATTGTACTTAACCGTAGATGCTTCGCCTGAAACCAATGAGTTTCCATTGGATCAGCTAGATGCAATCTTTATTGAGTTTGCCGGTTTTAATGATGGTCGTGGTTATTCATTTGCAGCACTTCTTCGCCGTCAGGGTTTCCAAGGCGAATTGCGTGCTACTGGGGATGTATTCAAAGATGTTTTGAACTACATGAAGCGTTCAGGTTTCGACACTTTCGTGATTAAAGAAGGTAAAGATATTCAGGAAGCGGCTGCCGGTTTGAATGATTTCAAAAATCCGTACCAGGCATCAACTGCGGTTGCACAAGCGCATTATCAAACAGGTGCTTGATAATCATTAAGTAACTGAAAAAGCTGGACTTGGGTTCAGCTTTTTTTATAATTAAAATAATATGATGATAAGAATTTAAATATGAATTGGACTGAATGGTTAAAAATTTTAAAAACAGATAAATTGATCGCATTGGTAATTGTGTTGGGAAGTCTCTCAATGCTTTACTTATCAGAAATAATAAAGGTCATTGATCTTCCGAATACTTGAAGGAATATATTTTTTTGTACAAGCATTTTTTGTGGATTATTTTTAATTTTAAGCTTAGTTGTTTCTTTGGGTAGGTATTTAAAAAAGATCTACATTAATAGAGACCGAGATATTACATACCTTGAATATGAATGTCTTGAATTTTTCTCAAAATTACCTAATCAAGGTCATGGTATAGATGATATTTCTGGTATAGATGAAACTGAAAAAAGATACTTATTGAGTACCTTAGTTGATAAAGGCTTAATAAGTTCGTATATAGACTACTATTCTTTGACTGATAAAGGTAGAAAGAAAATTTTAGAAGAACGAAAAAAGAAAAAGTTAAGTAAATAAATTAGTCGATTCGGTTTCGATACTTTCGTGATTAAAGAAGGTGAAGATATAACTGAAGCTGTTGCCGGTTTAAATGATTTCAAAAAACCGTACCAGGCATTGACTGCGGTTGCACAGGCACATTATCAAACAGGTGCTTAATCTCATTGATTAAGCTCAAGTTAAAAAGCCTTCAATGGAGGCTTTTAAGTTTGGAAGATTTACATGGCTTCAAGCTGACAATTCACCATCCATTTAATGCCAAACTGATCGGTAAGTGCACCGTAGAGTGCACCCCAGAATGTCTTTTCTAAAGGCATTTCAATTTGTGCATTCACAGATAAAGCATCAAATAAGCGTTTAGCTTTATGTTGTTCATGGGCATGCAAATTAATTGAAATATAGTGATTATTCCCTTTATTGAGAGCAGCATTATTTTCCGCACAAAATTGCTCAGTGGTATCAGATCCCATTAACTCCATAAATGCATTAATTGGTAATGATACATGCAGAATAAGATTTTTATCGGTTTCAGAAAGTGTACTGCCTTGTTCAGATGGCATTTCACCATAACGGGTAAGATTTGAAAATTCACCACCAAAAACAGATTTATAAAAATTAAAAGCTGCTTCGGTTTCACCCTGGAAATTAAGATAATGATTGAGTTGCATAGCGCACCTTTGTCGTTGTTTTTATGGTTCTAATTTAACAGGCTTAAACTAAATGTTAAGAATAAAAATATAAAAAAATGTAAGAATAAAAAATCCCTGCATGTGAAGGGATTTAAAATCCCCCTCCTTTGATAAAGGAGGGGTTAGGGGAGGATTATTTTTCAATTATAGCAATGCATCAATCTATCTCTTGCGCAGTAATACTGCTTACCTTTAGTAAAGGGAGACTTCTTTTAAAGTAATTCAATCGCCACAGCAGTTGCTTCACCACCACCGATACAGAGTGCAGCAATCCCTTTTTTTCCACCGGTACGTTTTAGTGCATGAATCAAAGTCAGGATAATACGTGAACCGGTAGAACCCACAGGATGACCGAGTGCACATGCACCGCCGTTGATATTCACTTTTTCAGGATCAAGCTTGAAGTCATCCATAGGGCACATGGTCACCATGGCAAAAGCTTCGTTAATTTCCCACAAATCAACATCTTGTGCATCCCAGCCGGTTTTATTTAAAACTTTTTGGATGGCACCCACTGGAGCAATAGTAAATTCTGAAGGATGTTGTGAATTTGATGCATAAGCGACAATCTTAGCCAATGGTTTTAAGCCTTTTGCTGCTGCGTTTTCACCCGAGGTAAGCACAAGGGCAGAGGCACCATCAGAAATTGAGCTGGCATTGGCCGCTGTAATCGTACCGTCTTTAGCAAATGCAGGGCGTAAGGTTGGAATCTTGTCGATATTGGCATTGAATGGTTGTTCATCTTTATCAACAACGACATCACCTTTACGCGTAGATACGGTAACTGGCACGATTTCATCGGCAAAGTAGCCTTCATTCACCGCTTTTTGTGCGCGTTCTAATGAACGAATCGCAAATGCATCCATTTGTTCACGGGTGTAGCCACGTGTATTTGCCATATCTTGTGCAAATGAACCCATCAAGCGACCGGTTTCAGCATCTTCCAAACCATCTAAGAACATATGGTCTTTAATTTCGCCATGGCCCATGCGGAAACCACCGCGCGCTTTGGGTAATATATATGGTGCATTGGTCATGGATTCCATACCACCGGCAACCACGATATCAGCAGAACCTGCTTTAATCATGTCAGCAGCCTGCATGACGGCTTTCATGCCTGAACCACATAATTTATTAATGGTCACAGCACCAGTAGAATCTGGAAGACCAGCTTGACGCATCGCTTGACGTGCAGGCCCTTGCTTTAAACCTGCCGGGAGTACACAACCCATAATGACTTCTTCAATATCCGCTGGTTGCAGACCCGCACGGGAAATTGCCTCTTTAATGGTGACCGCACCGAGTTCGGGCGCAGTTACACTTGCAAGACTACCCTGAAAGCCACCCATGGCTGTACGTGCACCATTGACAATTACGATGTCAGTCATTGTTTTCTCTCCGTATGAGTTTTAATCAATTTTTTCAAACTTAAGCAGTATATTGGAAAAAACTCACGATTGAAGCGCTAATCGCAGCGAAGCATAAACTGGATAGTTCTGTTAGCAAGAAGAGAGACTTTCAATCCGGATATGTCCCATTTTGCTGAGTACAATACGCTGTTGGTTAGAAAGATGAGTAGAACAATAATAGAAACTACCATTTGAACCAATCGGCAAGGCAGTGTGCGCTTGATAAGTGACACTCGGTAAACTCAAAGTTCCTCGCCAACTCAGGTTGCCGTATTTGAGGTTAAGTACATCAATATGTAAAATTTGTTCGTCTACATCCACCTGCCTATTTTTATTTTTATCGATAAAAACCAACATGTTCTTGTTCCATTGATTGGCTTGGCAACTGAGAGAATCTTGGCTCGGGCAGATCACAATATTTTGGTGAAACACTGCAGCCTGGCTGCGTGCATAGCGATTAATTTGAGATAATTTGATCGGAATATTTTTGGCTTCCTGCTTAGATCGATATTCATGAAAGTACGGTAGAGCGATACTGGCGACAATTGCAATTAATGCAATACAGATAATTAACTCAACAATAGTGAACGCTCTTGTTATTTTTTTATACATAGAGTTACCTGATTTATATATTATTTTTATAATAAAGATGTTATTAATTATACGTTTTTTATGCTTTATTGAGCGTGTAAATCAGTGCTTACTTAAGTTTCAAGAAAGCTATTAAAAATAATTGGCAATCACAATAGGTCATTCAGAATAAAAAATTGAGTAAAAAATTACTGAATTACAACGGAAATTGTAAGTAATTTTGTCAATAATTTACTTGATTAGATTAATCAAGCACTTGGAAAAATAATAAAGTGTTTGTATGATGCCATGTGAATAGCTTAAGAATAATACTGGGGTAATAAAAAGCCTATCTCAGGATGGCCTATTACGGGCTTGAGCTTGAACAACAATTGTTATCTCTGGAGGATAAATCCATGAAAATGAGTCGTATTGCTTTAGCTATGCTTGTAGCTGCACCTTTTGCTGCTGCCAATGCAGGCGTAACTGTTACTCCGTTGATGTTAGGTTATACCTTCCAAGACACTCAGCACAACAATGGCGGTAACGATGGTGAGTTAACAAATGGTCCTGAGTTACAGGATGATTTGTTTGTCGGTGCTGCTATTGGTATTGAATTAACTCCATGGTTAGGCTTTGAAGCTGAATATAGTCAAGTAAAAGGTGATGTAGACACTAATTATGGTGAATACAAAGCGAAAAACATCGCAGGTAACTTCTATGCAACTTCAGATGTCTTTACTGGCAACTATGACAGCAAAGTAAAGCCATACATGCTTCTAGGCGCGGGTCACTACGAATATGAATTCGATGATGCTCGTTTAGCTTACCGTGATGGTGAAGAGGGTACTTTAGGTAACGCAGGTATCGGTGCATTCTGGCACATCAACGATGCCTTAGCGCTACGTACTGAAGCTCGTGGTACTTACCACTTTGACGAAAAATTCTGGAACTACACAGCATTAGCTGGTCTTAATGTTGTTCTAGGTGGTCGTCTGAAACCAGCTGCTCCAGTAGTTGAAGTTGCTCCAGTTGAGCCTGTAACTCCAGTTGCTCCAGCGCCACAAGAGTTGACTGAAGACCTGAACATGGAACTTCGTGTGTTCTTTGATACAAACAAATCAAACATCAAAGATCAATACAAACCAGAAATCGCTAAAGTTGCTGAGAAGCTAGTTGAATATCCAAACGCTACTGCTCGTATCGAAGGTCACACTGACAACACTGGTCCACGTGCACTAAACGAACGTTTATCTCTAGCACGTGCTAACTCTGTTAAATCTTCGCTTGTAAATGAATACAATGTTGATGCATCTCGCTTGTCTACTCAAGGTTTCGCTTGGGATCAACCGATTGCTGACAACAACACTAAAGAAGGTCGTGCTATGAACCGTCGTGTATTCGCGACAATCACTGGTAGCCGTACTGTTTTAGCTGAACAACCAGTTGCTCAATAATTCATTATTGAACACTCATTAAAAAGGCAGCTCTTCGGAGCTGCTTTTTTTATGCCTGAATTTTGAATACACTTAGCCCGTTAAGATGTTGTTGAGTAAAACTATGAGTGTCGAAATTCCTGAAGATTTGCAAAACCTGGAAGCCAATGCCGGAATTTTTGCAATATGGATGATTTTTCATCATTATGGTATCGATCTACATATTCCTGATCTGGTGCAATTGACACGGCACGATGATGAGATGGGAACTTCAACTATTGCGCTCGCAGTTGCGCTCAAAACCTTGGGGCTAGATGCTGAATTTTTTACAGAAGTTGATCCGGATAAACAGCCTGTTGAAGTGGAATTTTATCAAAAGGCCCAAGAACTCAAATTACCTGTTTATGAATCTCCTCTTTCATATGCAAAAATTCAAAAAAAGGCAGGTGAAGGTTGTTTTGTGATTGTGTTCTATGACACTTTAGACGGGGTAGGGAATCACTCGTTAATTTATTCTATCGATGAGCAGGAAATCAGTTTCTTTGATAGCTTTGAGGCAATGCCGGCGCATGTGTTTGAGCAGCAACGTCGGGTAGCCGGAATCTGTCAGCAAGCGATTGTGGTTGATGACCGTAACTTTGTAATGCGAAATAGCTAAAATAGAGAGATTAAAAAAGCACTCCTGAGACTGCTTTTTCATTATTGAGTGGGTTATTCCTGATCAAGCTTCATAGGCTGAACATCCATTTCCTGATAAGACACCAGTTTGGTTTTTTTCTTCCATTTGTAGCCGAACCAGATGGCCAGGAATAGCGGAATACTGATATAGGTCGATAATACGCCCATCCAGTGACCGGCCAAAACATCCTGATAGTTCTGACCCAGAACGACAATCGTACACAGGATAAATGCAAACCAGGGAGCAAAAGGAAAGAATTTGGCACGATAAGCCAGATCTTCGAGTTTATATCCTTGTGCCAGATAACCTTTACGGAAACGGTAATGGGAAATGGCAATCCCGAGCCAGACAATAAAGCCACACATCCCTGACATGTTTAGCAGCCAGTTAAAGACTTCCTGTTCACCAAAGAAAGTGGTCAGAAAGCACAGAGCTGCGATTGCAGTCGTGGCATAGAGTGCATTCATTGGCACACCACGCGGGTCCAGACGCGCAAACATTTTAGGTGCACTACCTTTACGCGCCATATCAAACAGCATACGGGTAGATGAATACATGCCCGAATTACCCGCAGATAGAATAGCGGTCAAGATCACCGCATTCATGATACTGGCGGCAAAGGCAAAACCGGCTTTTTCATACAATAAGGTGAATGGCGAAAGCGCAATATTATCTGTTGCAGCGGCCTGTAATAAACGTGGGTCATTATAGGCAATCAAGGTGCCGATAATGAAAATACATACAATATAAAACAGAAGGATACGCCAGAAAATCTGTTTGATGGCCACCGGAATAGTTTTCTTTGGATCTTTTGATTCACCTGCCGCAACACCGACCATTTCGGTACCCTGGAAAGAGAATCCGGCAATCATGGCCACGCCAATTAATGCCTGGAAACCACCGACAAAGGGTGCATCACCAATGCTCCAGTTGGCAAATGCTTCCGCACCCGGGGTGAGCATGATCTTCACGATCATCCAGATTCCGATGATGATAAAGGCAATGATCGCGAGAACTTTCACCAGAGAAAAGAAAAATTCGGATTCGCCAAAGCCTTTTACTGTCAGGGCATTAATCCCGAAAATAATGGCCAGGAAAATGGCGCTCCAGTACACGCCCGGAATATCGGGAAACCAGAATTTCATAATGAACTGAACGGCAACCAGCTCAAAAGCCACGGTAATGGCCCAGTTGTACCAGTAATTCCAACCTAAAGCGAAACCAAAACCACCTTCGACATATTTGGTGCCGTAAGTGAAAAATGCACCTGAGGTCGGATTGTGCGTGGCAAGTTCACCCAAGCTGGTCATCAGGAAATAAATCATGATCCCAATCAGTACATATGCAAGTAGTGCACCACCTGGTCCAGCATTGGCAATGGTCGCCCCTGAGGCCAGGAATAGACCTGTACCAATTGATCCGCCAATGGCGATCATATTCAGATGACGAGCACCCAGCTTACGCTGCAGCTGTATCGTGTTTTGCGTTTCGCTCATCATGATTCCTTAACATTTTTTTGAGTGCTGGCGAAGAGCACTTTAAAGCCTTGTTGATCCGCTTTTACTGTGCAGCGACCAAAGTTTTGTTCAATCAGGGTAGGATAGTTCAAGAAACGGTTGGCTACGATCCAAAGCTCACCGCCTGATTTTAAATGACGACGCGAGGTTTTACACAAGGTTTCGCTTGCCGTGTAATCGGTCTCGATTCCCATATGAAAAGGCGGATTACTCACAATGGCATGCAGGAACAAGGGGGCATCCTCAATGCCTGTAACCGCTTTGATTTCAATCTGTTCAGGAGTAAGCTGGTTTTCTGCAAAGGTCATTTGTGTAGAAGCCAGTGCAAAGGCATCAACATCCATGGCAAAAATCCGGTTTTTCGGATTCAATTTTGCCAAATACGCACTAATCACCCCTGCACCACAACCAAAGTCAGCGATTTTACCTGAAGTGACTTGTGACAAATAAGGTAATAGTGTGGCAGTTCCTACATCCAAACGGTTTTGACTAAAAACGCCTGGAAGTGCACAAATATTCAGGTCGCCATTTGGTGTCGATACGGTATAACGCTGCGCCCAGTCTGCAAGTGCTTTTTTCTCGACCGTATGATCTAGAACCAATTGCCAAAGCTGGCAATGACGTGCGCTGTCGAGTTTGAGTGTTTTACCAAAAGGCTGCAACTGTTTGGCTGCGCGTTCTATCCCGCCTTTCTTTTCACCGACCAGGAAAACACTGCTACCCGGTTTAAGCTGCGCTGCTACAGTGTGCAGTAAATAATTTAACAGTTCTTTAGACTTGGGTACAAAAATAACCGCCTGATCAAACTCACCCTCAGGCATCTCTGCACCAAAATGCACATCTGCTTGTTGTGACTGGAAATATTGAAAATCGTTAAAATTCCATGTCCAGACAGCGGGATTGATAGAGGCATCGAATTCAGCGAGTAGATCATCTGTCGGTGCATTAATCAGTAGGATGCGACCCGACAAAAAATCATATTGTCTTAATAAAACTTCGCTTTTAGGATCCATAGGTATCTCTCCAATATAAAGAACACTGCCTAAGTCTGACCTAGACAGTGTTCTTTGGACATGAAATTACTTCTTTGTTTCAGGAAGTACTACATTCAGAATAAGGGCAGCGATACCACCAGTAGCAACGCCTGAGCTAAAGATATTACGGAATAACTCAGGAAGATGCTCAAGAATTTGTGGAACTTGTGCAACACCTAAACCCAGCGCCAGTGAAATCGCAATAATCAGCAGGGCACGACGGTCCAGATGGACACCAGACAGAATGTTAATACCAGATGCTGCGACTGCACCAAACATCACCATCACTGCACCACCCAGTACCGCTTGCGGAACGGCCTGAATAATACCAGCAACTGCAGGCAGCAAACCAAGAATAACCAGCAAAGCAGCAATCCAGATACCGACATAACGACTTGCTACGCCCGTTAACTGGATTACGCCATTATTTTGTGCAAATACGGAACTCGGGAAGGTGTTAAAAATACCGGCAAGGAATGAATTCGCGCCATTTACCAGTACACCGCCTTTAATGCGCTGCATCCATTTTGGACCATCAACTGGCTGGTTGGAAAGCTTTGAAGTCGCAGTGATATCACCAATCGCTTCTAAAGAGGTCACCAGATAGATGAATGCCATCGGAATAAACAGGCTCCAGGAGAAGCTTAAACCGAAATGCATTGGGGTTGGAATCTGTACCAACGGTGCATCTTTTAGACCAGAGAAATCCAGATGTCCCATAAAGCCCGCCAGAACATAACCACAGATTAGGGCGATCAAAATGGCAGAACTTTTTACCCAGGTAATCCGGATACGGTTCAGAATAATAATCAACGCCAAGACGGTACAAGACATGATCAGGTTGTCAGCATTGGCAAAAGTTTTATCGCTCATGGCCTGATAACCACCGCCCATACTGATTAAACCTTCTTTAATTAAGGTCAAACCAATCAGCAGCACGACAATCCCGGTCACCAGCGGTGTAATCAGTTTTTTGATCCAAGGCAGAATTTGTGACACGCCCATTTCAATAAATGCACCTGCAATCACCACACCAAAAATAGAAGCCATGACTGCTTCTACAGGTGTACCTGCAGCCACCATGGCTGAACCAATACCAATAATTGGACCGATAAAGTTAAAGCTGGTTCCTTGGACAATCAGCAGACCGGCACCAAAAGGTCCGACTTTTTTAGACTGTAAAAAAGTCGCGATGCCCGAGATCACCAAGGACATGGATAAAATCATGTTGGTGTCTTCTTTGGAAACACCGAGTGCCAAACAAATCAGCAGGCCAGGGGTCACAATCGGGACAATAATCGCCAGTAAGTGCTGGAATGCAGCTAAAAAAGCAATTAATGGTTTTGGTCGATCTTCCAGACCATATACCAGGTCGAGTTGATCTTTAGAAGGAGGAGATTGATTAAAATCAGACATGTGTCAATGCAAATTAAGGCTGGGTGGCGCTATTCTAATCGAGTTACACGTCTTTACAAAATCAAAAAAGCCCCAACGGAGCAAAAAAAGTTGAGGAGTGTGGTTACAGTGACTATAAAAGTTTTGTATTTTTCTGTATAATTTGCCCTCAAATTACATACGCATTGAATTTACATGTCAGATATTAAAACTCTCCGTAACATCGCCATTATTGCGCACGTCGATCATGGTAAAACCACTCTTGTAGACAAACTTTTGCAACAATCAGGTGCTCTCGGTGATCGCGCGGGTGAGATCGAGCGTGTCATGGATTCTGGCGCTATTGAAAGCGAACGTGGTATTACCATTCTTGCAAAAAACACTGCAATCAAATGGTTAGATGAACGTACCAATACTGAATACCGTATTAACATCGTGGACACCCCGGGACACGCCGACTTCGGTGGTGAAGTTGAACGTGTAATGTCGATGGTTGACTGCGTACTTCTTCTTGTAGACTCACAAGAAGGCCCGATGCCACAAACTCGTTTCGTAACGCAAAAAGCGTTCGCACGTGGTTTAAAACCAATCGTGATTATTAACAAAGTCGACAAGCCAAGCGCGCGTCCAGACTGGGTAATTGACCAAGTATTCGATCTGTTCGATAACTTAGGTGCTTCTGACGAACAGTTAGACTTCCCAGTTGTTTATGCTTCAGGCCTTCGTGGTGTTGCTGGTCCTTCTCCAGAAGAACTTGCTGAAGACATGACTCCGTTGTTCCAAACGATCGTAGACATCGTTGAACCACCAGCAGTTGATGTTGATGGCCCATTCCAAATGCAAGTATCTTCACTTGACTATAACAGCTTCGTAGGCGTTATCGGTATTGGTCGTATCCAGCGCGGTTCAGTGAAATTAAACACACAAGTAACTGTAATCGATAAAGATGGCAAAACACGTAACGGCCGTATCTTAAAAATCATGGGTTATCATGGTCTAGATCGCGTTGACGTTGAAGAAGCTTCTGCAGGCGATATCGTTTGTGTAACGGGTATCGATGCACTCAATATTTCTGACACCATCTGTGATCCGAAAAATGTTGAAGCTTTACCTCCATTGTCTGTAGATGAACCTACAGTATCGATGACATTCCAAGTAAACAACTCACCGTTTGCTGGTAAAGAAGGTAAGTTCGTAACTTCACGTAATATCCGTGAACGTCTAGACCGCGAATTGATTCACAACGTAGCATTACGTGTTGAAGATACTGACAGCCCAGACCGTTTCAAAGTATCTGGTCGTGGTGAACTTCACCTTTCAGTTCTTATTGAAAACATGCGTCGTGAAGGCTTCGAAATGGGCGTATCGCGTCCGCAAGTAATCATCAAAGAAATTGATGGTGAAAAACAGGAGCCATACGAAAACGTTACTTTTGACGTTGAAGAACAGCACCAAGGCGCTGTAATGGAACAAATGGGTCACCGTAAAGGCGAAATGACCAATATGGAAGTTGACGGTAAAGGCCGTATCCGTATTGAAGCAACTGTTCCTTCACGTGGTCTGATTGGTTTCCGTTCTGAATTCCTGACCATGACTTCTGGTACAGGGATCATGACGTCTAGCTTCTCGCACTACGGTCCAATGAAGCAAGGTACTGTTGCGAAACGTCAAAATGGTGTACTGATTTCTATGGTTCAAGGTACTTGCCTGGGCTATGCACTGTTCACACTTCAAGACCGTGGTCGTCTATTCGCGAAACCACAGTTAGAAGTTTATGAAGGTATGATCATCGGTATTAACTCTCGTTCAGACGACATGACAGTTAACCCGACTAAAGCAAAACAGTTAACGAACGTACGTGCTTCTGGTACTGATGATGCGTTAACGCTGGTTCCTGCGATTGAATATACACTTGAGCAAGCGCTTGAGTTTATTGAAGATGATGAACTAGTAGAAGTAACACCTAAGTCAATCCGTATCCGTAAGCGTTTCTTGACTGAAAACGAACGTAAACGTAACCGTTCAGGTAAATAATCGCTAGATTATTTCGGGTTTTCAAAAACCGTAATCTTTTCGAAGATTACGGTTTTTTTTATATTTAAGCGATGCTCACATTGCAATTTACTAAAACGCATTAAATTAAGTCAAAATTAAAAGTATTTACTCAGGTATAATTTGACCCAAAACTTGAAAATAAAATATGGGAGCAGTTATGAGTATTATTCAAGAATTTAAAGAGTTTGCGATCAAAGGCAATATGATGGATCTGGCGATTGGTGTCATCATCGGTGGCGCTTTTAGCAAGATCATCGATTCATTGGTGAAAGACATCATTATGCCTTTAATTACCGTGATTACCGGTGGTGGCGTCGATTTTACGCAAAAATTCTTTATCTTAGGAAGAAACCCAGACAATTTACAATCTTTAGATGCCTTGACTAAGGCGGGTGTGAATGTACTGACTTACGGTAACTTTTTAACGATTTTAATTAATTTCTTAATCTTAGCCTGGGTCGTATTTTTATTGGTTAAATTCATGAACCGTTTACGTAAACAAGAAGGCCCAGTCGAGGAAACTCCGACTACCCCAGCCGATATTGAATTACTGCGTGAAATTCGTGATGAATTGAAAAAGCGTCCACCTCAAGTCTAATGTTTCTAATCCCCCTAAATCCCCCTTTTATAAAGGGGGGGGAACTCCTCCCTCTGTCAAAGGGAGGTAAGGAGGGATTTATAAATATTAAAAATCCATCCGAAACTTAATTTCGACCAAATGAAAACCAAACTGGCTTTTGACCGGGCCATGTAATACCCGTTCAGCGCCAGTAAACACCAGTTTATCAATCACTGGAACCAGTTGGCCTTTCTTCACTTCACCTAGCTCACCGCCACGTTTGGCAGAATTACAGGTTGAATACTGTTTGGCGATTTTATTGAAGTCTGCACCACTTAAAATCTTCTTTTTAAGCTGTTCAGCAGTTTCTTTATCTTTAACCAGAATATGACGCACAATAGCTGTTTTCATGACTTTTTCCCTCGTACAGTTGCCACTTTTTTGACAGGGAGCTGGATCTTTTTCAAAGGTTGGCACTCAGGACAAAAAACTGAAGCCCGTTGTCCCAATTTAATATTTTCAAGTGTGGTCTCGCAGTTCACACACATTTCACCGGCACGGCCATAAGCCAGCAGGGTTTGCTGGAAATAACCATTTTCGCCCATAGCATTGGTGTAGTCTCTTAAGGTTGAACCACCCAGATCAATTGCCTGTTTCAAGATGCGCTTGATTTCCAGTACTAAGTTTTCAATCTGCTCAAAACTCAATGTAGAGGCAGGTTGTGCAGGATGAATCCCCAGATTAAACAGACTTTCGGTCGCATAAATATTGCCTACGCCCACCACCACATGGTTATCCATAATTGCAACTTTGGTGCCAATATTTTTATTCTTCAATTTTTCAAATAAATACTCGGCATTAAAGTTCTCGCTTAAAGGTTCTGGCCCCAACGTGTCAATCAATTTGCTTTGTGATTGTGCATCTAGCCAAAGAATGCAGCCAAAACGGCGAGGGTCATGGTAACGCAGTTCGATATCTTCAAACTGAATGATTAGATGGTCATGTTTGCGTAATTCTTCATTGCTCTCGCATAGACGGAAACTCCCCGACATGCCTAAATGCCAGAGCATGGTGTCGTGTTCAAACTCCGCCAGAATATATTTAGAACGGCGAGTGAGCTTCAGTAATTTTTGCCCCACCAGCTTTTCTATATTCTCCGGAATAGGCCAGCGCAAACTTGACTGACGTACTTCAACACGTTTTACGCGTTGCTCTAATAAAGGCAATAAACTGGTTTTGGTGGTTTCAACTTCTGGTAATTCAGGCATAACACATCAGTGGCGAGGGAGATGCAGCTAATATTGGGTGAATTGGCTGGGATTGCAAGCGTTAATCTGGGTGAAATCGCTGGAAAATGACTGGGTATTTCATATTTATTTAAGCTGGAATTGTTTAAAGAATAAACTGGGTTTCTATGTTTTTATAGCGAATTTTCTTAGAAGGAAATCGAATGGAAATTATCAATACAATTATAAACTAATGAAAAATATATAAATAATTTAAGCTTATTAAAATAAAAATTATATTTTTATGTTTAAGGCATAACTAAAAGTTTAATGAGTAATAAAAAAAATGCTGGGAATTTATATGAAAGGTTATGTAAATTCATGCACCTAATAGCAATTTAAAAACCTTGCTTGTTTTTCTCTCCGAATGTTTAGGTTTTACATGAAATATTTAGGTCTAGCTCTATTGCCTTTAATGGCTGCCATGACAACCGCTCAAGCGGAATCTGCATTTGATCCACAAGGTCAATATTTACTGGGTGACTGGAATGGTCAACGTACAGAACTGGCCCAACAGGGAATTAAATTTGAAGCCAATCTGTTAACCGATACCGCCTATCTTGCTGATGGTGGTCGTAATGAGGGTGCAGATCCATTAACTTCTGCCCAATTATGGCTGGGTACTCAACTGGACATGGAAAAGCTGGCAGGATGGAATGGCGTCACCGTACGTGCCGGGATGAGTGCACGTCAGGGTCAAAGTACCTCTGTCCGTGACTTGCAGGATCCTAGTGCACCGCAACTGGCCAATGTACAAGGTACTTTCGGACGTGGTAATCAGGATAGCCGTCTGAGCGAGCTGTCTATTGAAAAGAATTATAAAGAGCAGGGACTCAGTATTAAGGCGGGTCGTCTTGGTCTGGGCATGGACTTTAATGTCATGGCTTGTGATTTTGCCAGTACGGCATTTTGTGCTGCACAGATGGGTAAATGGCAGGGCAATATCTGGATGAATACGCCTGTAGCACAATGGGGTGCGCGCGTGAAGCAGCAACTCAATCCTGAACTTGCCGTACAAGTCGGTGTGTATGAGTTTAATCCGGATAATGGTAATGGCGCTAAAGAAGGTCAAGGCTGGAGTCTGGATACCGACCATGCAGATGGCGTGACAATTCCAGCAGAAGTAATCTGGACACCGAAATCATTAGTGAATGGCCTGCCAGGCAGCTACCGGGTTGGCGGGATGTACAATACGGCCGATGATGTTGCCAACCAAAAAGATATTGCCAATCCTACTGATGCCAAAAACCGTACCTTTGCAGGCTGGTTAGCTGTAGAACAACAGTTAACGTCTACAGGTCAGGGCCGTCAGGGTTTGCATTCATTTGCCAACTTTACCTGGCATGACCGCGATACCAATAAAGTGGATAATTCACAACAAATCGGTTTGAAATATATCGGTCTTGCGGACAGTCAACCGAACGACATTTTAGGTCTGGCGGTCAACCGTGTGCATGTGAATGATCGCTTTGCTGATTCACGGCCAGCTTTCAATGCTGATGCAGAATACAATATTGAACTGAACTATAGCTATAACACAACAAAGTGGCTGATGCTGCGTCCAAACCTGCAATATGTCATTAATCCAGGTTCAAGCAACAATGTGGATGATGCACTGGTACTCGGTTTGACTACACGAATCATCTTCTAAAGTTTGATCGTTCACGTTATAACTAAACAGGCTCTTGGGAGCCTGTTTTTATTTCTAGAGTGAAACTGTGCAATAAAAAGAGGAAATACAGCGTGGCATTACTATTTCAACCTATTCAATTTGGATCACTGCAACTTCAAAATAAAATCGTAATTGCGCCGATGTGTCAGTACTCTGCAACAGAGCAGGGGGAAATTACCTATTGGCACGAGCAGCAATGGGCCAACTATGCCTTATCGGGTGCAGGTTTATGTATTGTCGAAGCGACTGCGGTACAGCCAGAAGGCCGGATCAGTTATGCCGATCTGGGCTTGTGGAATAACGAACAGGCAAAGCAGATCAAGACCTTACTGGAAAAAGTCAAATCCATTTCCCCGATGCCTTTTGCGATTCAACTCGCACATGCAGGGCGTAAAGCTTCAACAGATAAACCATGGGCAGGTAAAGGTCAGTTTAAGCCGGATGAAGCACATGGCTGGCAAACTGTTTCTGCCAGTGATATTCCTTTTCAGGCCGATGAACATCCACCCAAAGCCTTAAGCCAGTCGGAAATTGAGCAGGTCATTGCTGACTTTGCAGAAAGTGCCAAACGTGCAGTTGATGCCGGTTTTGACCTGATTGAGCTGCATGCAGCGCATGGTTATTTACTGCATCAGTTCATGTCACCACTTTCAAATAAACGTGATGATCAGTATGGCGGTTCACTGGAAAACCGGATTCGCCTGACTCTGGAAGTATTACAAGCCATGAAAGCGGCGGTTCCAGAAGGTTATCCAATTGGAGTGCGTATTTCAGCCAGCGACTGGATGGATCAGCCAGACAGCTGGACCATTGATTCTTCAGTTGAATTGTCTAAAGCACTAGAAGCTGCGGGTGCTGCCTATATTCATATCTCCAGTGCCGGGCTGCATGTCAAACAGAACATTGATGTGAAGCCGAATTATCAGGTACCTTTTGCAGATGCGATCAAGAAAGTCGTGAATATTCCCGTGATTGCCGTGGGATTGATTACTGAAGCTAAGCAGGCAGAAGATATTTTACAAAAGGGCCAAGCCGACGCTATCGCACTGGCTCGTGCCATTCTTTATGATCCACATTGGCCTTGGCATGCAGCGGCAGCACTTGATGAAAAAATCAAGATTTCACCGCAATATCTGCGCTGCGCACCGCATGGTTTGAATCACCTGTTTGAGCCTTTTTAACACTGCTTTAGTCTCAGAAATTCTTATAATGGAATATCACTGACAAGAGGATACTGCATTATGATTTTTGCGGTCATTGTGCCCATATTTTTATTGTTGGCAGTGGGTTATCTGACTGTAAAGAGTCAAGTGTTAAGCAAAGAGCAGGTGGGGACGGTCGGTGCTTTTGTGATTAAAGTAGCCTTGCCCTTGCTGTTCTTTCAGTCCCTTGCCTCCAAGGACCTGCATGAAATCTGGTATTTTGAATACTTTGCAGTATATAGCAGCGTGACCTTAGTGCTCTATGGTAGCGGCTTCTGGTTCATGCGCCGTCATTTTAAAAATACGCATTCGCAAAGTGCAGTGCTGTCGCTGGGCGCTGCAATGTCGAATACCGGCCTGATTGGTACGGCTGTGCTCAGCTTATTGATTGGGCAACAGGCGATGACCTATACCTCTCTGGTGGTGATCATCGAAAGCATGTTGCTGATTCCGCTGGTGCTGGTCATGGCTGCGCTGGGCACACAACATCAGGCAAATCTCGGCGCCATTCTGAAAAGTGTACTGCTGACTTTGCTAAAGAATCCCTTATTTATGGGGGTCATGCTCGGCATGGCCTGTGCGGTTTTCCAGATTAAAATTCCAGTCTATCTCGATCAGGTCTTCGCCTTGATTGGTCAGACGGCCTCACCATTGGCCTTGTTTGCCATTGGCGGCGGGATCGTAGGAATGAGTCTGAAATATGTCAATCTGCAAAGTTTCTATCTGGTATTTTCCAGCAATATCATGATGCCGTTATTGATGTATCTGGGACTGAGCCAGTTAACTGATTTAAGTCAGGAAATGGTCCATGCTGGTACGCTCATTGCAGCTTTGCCGATGCCGACGATTTTTGGCATGTTGGGACAGGCGTATGGTCTGAATGATCGAACTTTAACGCCATTGTTGATGAGTACCATTGCCGGTTTTATCGTGACCAGTGGCTTAATTGCCTTGTGGTGGGGGTAATCTTTTAGCAGATGGAAGCTCTGCCATTAAACAAAGCCCCAAATTGCATGGGGCTTTTTATATTTTAATTTTGTGGAATTAACTTAACTCTTTTTCGCAGGTGCTTTTTTCTGCTCAGCCAGCATTTTGTCTACCGCTGCCAAAGACTCTTTGGCCTGTGGAACATTTTGCTGCGCCAGTGCGGCAAAGATTTTCTTCGCTTCTGGCAGGTTTTGCGGAACAATACTGCCATTGGCAAACATATTACCTACTGCCATCAGCGCCGGAATATAACCTTTTTTTGCCAGTTCCTGAATGCTGCTTAGGCCTTGCTGAATCGGTTTTTCATCTTTGTTTTTGAAACCGCTGCTGATGTCATATAAGGCTTTGGCATGAATGGCCTGCATATTGCCTTTGCTGATCAACGGTTGCAGCTTTTGCAGTCCGGCTTTATTTGACGCTGCTGTATTTTCAGAAAACAGCAGTATGGCCAGATCAATGCTGGCATCATCAAATTTGGCTGCCGAAGCGCGTTCCAGATGCTGTTTGGCTTTGGTCAAATCCTGTTTGAGTCCGAGTGTGCCGGCTGCATAATTTTTACCCAATACATAATTGGCCACCGGATAACCTTTGCTGGCTGCCTGTTCGTAGAGCTGAATGGCTTTTTTCTCGTCTTTGGTTGTACCTTGGCCGGTTTGGGTCAAATAGCCTAAGTTATATAAAGCCTGGGCGTTTCCTTGACTGGCCAATTGATTCAAAGCGTCATAGGCACCTTTAAAATTATTGGCTTTGACCATGGCCTCAACTTTTTGAAATTGGGGATCGACTTGATCTTTTACGGTATTTGCCAAAGCGAATTGCGCAGAAACGGCAAGAACTGCAGCGAGTACTAATTTTTTCATGGTTCCTATAACCTTATTATTGCTGGCACCTTATTCCTTGGTGCGGTTTTAATCATTTTCACTTACATCATAAAAGGATTTTGTGCTTTGTAAATATACAATTTGTCACTAAATACAAATCATCGAAGCACAATACACCGATTAAATCGATGCATGATTCGGACAGGTTTCTGATCAATCCTGCAGATATCAAAAGGATTGCTTTGCTTCAGCTGACTTCTCTGTTTAAATCTCGGTTTGAATCAGACTCCCAGGATTTCACCATGTTTGTCAAAACCATTAAACGTCACTATGACAGAATCAATGCTGATGAATCGATTGCCGATGAAGACAAGATTGATGCGCTGCTGATGAAACTTGGTGCAGAGTTTTTGATGAGTCAGGAAGACCGAGTATATGTCTTTCAAAAAGGTGAACTCACGGCAAAGTTTGATGCCAAACATGCGCGGGCCTATCATTTTAAAGATTATGTGGTAAAAGACATGAACAAGCTGTTTCATGGCTTCTAAAATAAAAAAGCCAAGAATTTTATCTTGGCTTTTTTATGAGTTATGCAGTGATTATTGCGGACGCGCTACATCACCGCTCAAAGCTTCAGGAAGTTCCAGAACTTCTAGACCTAGCTCAGTCAATGCCTCAGGTTTTGCGACCACGAGTGCTTTATAACCGGTATCAGTCGTGATGCTATTGACGATTTCAACATCATTACTCAGTTTGGTCGCAACATCAGGCGCGACACCTGTGCCTTGAACCAGATGTAACCAGTGTTTTGGCTTGGCTTTAAACCACAGGCGTGCAATGACTTCCTGACCCAAGTAGCAACCCTTGTCATAGTGAATGCCTTCGCGTTGATGCAAACGCAATTCCTGAGGTTGAAACAGATTGGCGGTAGCCGCTTGGATCCAGGCCTGACCTGATTCAATGGCTTGCTGCTCCCAAAGGGTGGCATCGGTTTCAGTCGTAACGAAGTCAGTATGAATGCCATTGATGACTGGATAAACTGGACCAACCAATTCCAGTTTCATTTTTGAGAAGGCGCCAAATTTTTTAATATGATTGGCCAGTTCCGTGGACTGATCTTCAGTGCTGACGATTTCAAAGCTTTCCGGACTGATTTTTTTAAGCCATAAGCCAAATTGAATGCGTCCTTTCAGACTGCAGATCGCAGTATAGCGTGTCTGGTTTTCCGCCAAAGTTTCAGTATTCAAAGTCACCTGACCTTGAAGGAATTTTTGTGCATCTACACCATTCAGACTAAACAATGTAAAAGCAGGAGACGCTGCCATAATAAGCCCCGGTTTGAATACTATAAATCAATGCAGTTATTGTGCAGCAAGCATCAAATAGAGGCAAACAAAAAAGCCAACAATCGAAATCATTGGCTTTTAGCGAGCAGATCTTTAGTGATGATGGCTAGCCGGTAATGGCGAATCACAAGGGAATTTGCCTCCACAGACTCGTACGGTTTCCATCATACCCTGATCTTCATGGTCGAGGATATGACAGTGTTGTACGAAGTCACCTTCAAATTTCTTGTAATGGCTTCTGAGAATAAATTTATAGTTAGCTTTTATAAAAAGCGTATCCTTAAATTGTCCTTTCATGCCACGGTATTGCACATCTTCAAGTCCATTTGGATCTGTGACTGGCTCAGATAATGCTTCACTGACATCTTTACCATCAGGATTCAAAATTTTAACAATCTGGAACGGGTTAACATGAATATGGAACGGATGACCGCCAAAATTTTCGGTCGTCAGTTCCCATTCATCAGTCTGTCCAACTTGTAACTGACGGACATATTCGCCACCCACTGATCCCTCACCATCAAATTTATCTCCAAAACTTATTAAGTCACCACCTTCTTTATGGCGAAAGCCAAATTTCAAGCCATTCGCAAAAGCCAGCACAAAAGCACTGTACTGTTTTGGTCGGGCAGCAACCACCTTATCAATCTCTTTCGTCATCAATGATGGATGATCACTAAACGCAGAAAGATTAAGCTGAGATAACTGGGTCTGGATATCTTTGCTTAACCCAATTTTTTGTGCACGATCTTTCAGGAACTGGGGCAGCAGTCTGAGCCTTGGTTTTGGCTGCTTTTACATTAACCCATCCAAGCAGTTGGGCATTAAAAAGATTGGTTGGGGCAAGTTGAGGTGTAGTTTGGCCCGTTGGTAATGGCGCGTTAATTTCATCATCGATATTCAATTTGGTGTCAAAAATGCAGTATCTATTGGTGGTCGGAAAGGCAACCATTGCATCATGACGATAACCAGGATGGAACACGGACAGGGTTCTGGTCTGTACATGATTCATGGTTAAGCCATCTTGCGCGATGGTATGCACATTCAGGCTATTCAGCTTCTCAAATTCAGCTTTCTTGTCTGCCTCCTGATAGGCTGAACAGGCTTTAATGGTTTGCTCTGCAGTAAACTTACTGGAGTCAGGAATTTCCTTAATGATTAAACCAATAGTATCGCGTACACCGCCATGAATCATGCGCCAGCGGTTAAATACATTCTGTTCAACCTTCATCTCTCCCACAATTTTACCGTTGATAGACGTGTAGTAATTCTGGTTGGTCCAGAAGCCACTAATAGACAGGTCATTATAATTTTCCAGCATGCCTATACCTACACCTTCACAGTTATTGGGAACAGCGAATGTGATATTAGGATCGGGATTACTACAGCGATATTGGATTTGCTGGAACAGCAGGATATTTTCATTCGGATAACTGTTTTTTTCTTTCCATAGAATATCCATATCTCCAGTTGAGGTGACTTTGCCATTTTTGACTTTTGGTGTTCTTGAGCCTTCAACAATCAATGGGCCTGCCATGCCATTTGATACCTGAAGAGCAGTTGAACCGTGCAGATGGGCGTGATACCAGTAAGTCCCTGCGGGATGATTCGGTTCCATTTTAAACTGATAATCAAATTTTTCCTGAGGTTTGAATTTCAAAAAGACATTATCGCTATTGCCTTGAGGACTGACCCAGAAGCCATGGGTATGCAGGTTGATGGTATTAAAGCAGTGTGGTTCATTTACATTCTCGACATGAGTTGGACAGGTTGTTTCTGACTCGGGTGGCAGCTGGTTATTCAGGCTAAGTGCCATGGTTTCACCCTGTTTGACCCGAATCTGTGGCCCGACCAACTGATCCTCAACATATTCACCAGCTTTTTTCTTATCAAATAAACTCGGTTTGGTTAAATAGCCTCTCAGCAGTACCTGATCCCATAAGCCGTTTCTGGGGTTATAGAGCTTGCTGGTTTTATAGGCCACGATCAGCTCATATTTGCCTTTGGCACTTTTTGGTAATAGAGGTGGATTGCTAATCAAGCTGTCTGATGTGGTCGGAACGGGATGTGAGGGTTTGGGTGGAGATGTGGGGTGTGAGGGATGAGAGGGTTGGGACGGTGGTGATGGATTGGACGGTGGTGATGGATTTTTTGTTCCATCCCAACCGCGAGCTAAGAGCGTCAAAATGGCGGCTATAGCTCCGAATATTGCGATTTTCAACATTTCAGTTCTGCCTGTTATGGTTATTGTTTTAATGTGAGGTTTGCGAATAATGTGACATGCGTCACACTGAGCTTCTGATGGTTTTGGAAAATCTGCTATCCCAAATTAGGAGATTGAAATTTTGCTAAATGCGGCGGCAGGACAGGCCTATGAAAACCAGTGAGACTATATTTTTTTATCTTTAGAAAAATGCAAATAAAATTAATTATTTATTAATGATATTAGTGGTTTAGGGTAATAATCAAATAAAAATATAGAGAAATATTTTCCAACATAAGACTAAAGAATAAGGCGAATTATTCAGATTTTTTTAGCAAAAGACCGCTTTAAAGCAAAAATTCTAAAGTCTATGTAACAAATTTTTGCGAAAATACCGATTTTTATAATTAAGTATTTGAAAAATATAAAATTTGGGAAATGCTATTTGTGCAGCGTACAATGCTGCTATTACAAAAGTAACTCATCAATATCTATTGATGAATAAAAATAGAGATAAACGAGGGCAGGCAAGCTTATGAACAACAACTACCGTAAACCGCTGCAATCCACCCAGCTGGAATATTATGACGTGCGACAGGCCGTAGAAGATATTCAGCCAGGCGCATATGCCAAACTTCCTTATACTTCCAAAGTTTTGGCAGAGCAGTTGGTGCGTCGTTGTGATCCTGCCATTCTGGAACAGTCTTTACGTCAGCTGATTGAGCGAAAACAAGAACATGATTTTCCTTGGTATCCGGCACGTGTAGTGTGTCATGACATCTTGGGGCAAACGGCACTGGTTGACCTTGCCGGTTTACGTGATGCGATTGCCGATCAGGGCGGTGACCCCTCTAAAGTCAATCCGGTAGTTCCAACCCAGTTAATCGTCGACCATTCACTGGCGGTTGAATTTGGTGGTTTTGATCCGGATGCCTTTGAGAAAAACCGTGCCATTGAAGACCGTCGTAACGAAGACCGTTTCCATTTTATTGAATGGACTAAAACCGCGTTTGAGAATGTTGATGTGATTCCGGCGGGCAACGGCATCATGCACCAGATCAACTTGGAGAAAATGTCTCCGGTGATTCAGAACCGTGATGGTCTGGCATTCCCGGACACCTGTGTCGGTACAGATTCGCATACGCCTCATACAGATGCATTGGGCGTGATCTCGATTGGTGTTGGCGGCTTGGAAGCCGAAAACGTGATGCTGGGCCGAGCATCGTGGATGCGTCTGCCGGATATTATTGGTGTGGAATTGGTCGGTCAGCGCAAGCCAGGCATTACAGCAACGGATATCGTCTTGGCATTAACCGAATTCCTGCGTAAAGAACGTGTGGTTGGTGCATATTTAGAATTCTTTGGTGAGGGTGCTGACAGTATGTCGGTAGGTGATCGTGCCACGATTTCTAACATGACCCCTGAATATGGCGCAACGGCTGCGATGTTCTATATCGATCAGAACACGATTGATTATCTGACCTTGACCGGCCGTGAGCCTGAGCAAGTCAAACTGGTAGAAACTTATGCCAAAGAGATTGGTCTTTGGGCATCGAATATGACCCAAGCGGAATATCCACGTGTATTGCGTTTCGATCTATCGACTGTGACACGTAATATTGCAGGGCCATCAAATCCGCATGCACGTGTATCAACTGCTGATCTGAAAGAAAAAGGCATTGCCGGTAATTTAGAAGCAGCTCGCGCGCAAGAAGCAGAAGGCTTAATGCCAGATGGCGCGGTGATTATCGCGGCGATTACCTCTTGTACCAATACATCTAACCCACGAAATACCGTGGCGGCCGGTTTACTGGCACGTAAGGCCAATGAATTGGGCTTGGTCCGTAAGCCTTGGGTGAAATCTTCTTTTGCGCCGGGTTCTAAAGCCGCTGCTTTGTATTTGGAAGAAGCAGGTGTACTTAAAGATTTAGAAAAACTGGGCTTTGGTATCGTGGCCTATGCATGCACGACCTGTAATGGGATGTCGGGTGCACTCGATCCAAAAATTCAGCAAGAAATTATCGACCGTGACCTGTATGCAACAGCGGTGCTTTCGGGCAACCGTAACTTCGATGGACGTATTCATCCTTATGCGAAACAGGCATTCTTGGCTTCACCGCCTTTAGTGGTGGCGTATGCGATTGCCGGTACGATTCGTTTTGATATCGAAAAAGATGCTTTAGGAAACGATAAAGACGGCAATCCGATTTATCTGAAAGATATCTGGCCATCGGATGAAGAAATTGATGCGCTGGTGAAAGTTGCTGTAAAACCAGAACAATTCAAAAAAATCTATATTCCGATGTTCGACTTGGGTGTGAATGAAAAAGCAACAAGTCCGTTGTATGACTGGCGTCCGCAAAGTACGTATATTCGCCGTCCGCCGTATTGGGAAGGGGCTTTGGCTGCACCGCGTACCTTGTCAAATATGCGTCCGCTGGCGATCTTAGGCGATAACATCACCACCGATCATTTGTCACCATCAAATGCCATTGTTTTAGACAGTGCTTCGGGTGAATACCTGAAAAAAATGGGTGTGCCTGAGGAAGACTTTAACTCTTATGCAACGCATCGCGGTGATCACCTCACGACGCAACGTGCGACTTTTGCCAACCCTAAACTGTTCAATGAAATGGTGGTGCGTTCTGACGGTACCATTAAACAAGGTTCTAAAGCACGTGTGGAGCCTGAAGGTGAAGTGATGCGTATGTGGGAAGCGATTGAGATCTACATGAACCGTAAACAGCCGTTGATCATTATTGCCGGTAAGGATTATGGTCAGGGTTCGAGTCGTGACTGGGCAGCGAAAGGTGTACGTCTTGCAGGTGTAGAAGCAATTGTCGCTGAAGGTTTTGAGCGTATTCATCGTACCAATCTGGTCGGTATGGGCGTGTTGCCGCTTGAGTTTAAACTGGGTACAGATCGTAAGACTTTAGGTCTTGATGGTACAGAGCTGTATAGCGTGATTGGTAATATTGCGCCACGTTCGACTTTAACTTTAGTGATTGAGCGTTCAACCGATGATGGTAAGAACCAGATTATTGAAGTTCCAGTCACTTGTCGTCTGGATACTGAAGAAGAAGTACATGTGTATGAAGCGGGTGGGGTATTACAGCGCTTTGCACAGGATTTCTTGGAAGGAAATGTGGCTTAATCTTTTTTTTAATCACCCCTAGCCCCTCTTTGAAAAAGAGGGGAACTCCCTACTTTTTTAAGGAGGGTTGGAGTGGATTAAAGTTGTTGATATTGTTTAAAAAAGACCCTACTGTGAAGTGGGGTTTTTATTTAGAGCATTAATGTCTTTATCAAGAAAATACAAACAGGTACTTTTCTTTTTAAACTTAAGCAATTGAGCTTCCTCAATGATTAAAGACGTCTATAACTTTAAGGGAATATAAAATTTCATATGGCTATGGCGATAATTTTGTATTAACGCACTGCGCTATACTTGACCTTATGCATCACTTATCTCAATGTTATTAAACTAGTTAACTTGAAAAAAATAATAAATTATCACTTAATTAATGAGTTATTGAATAATAATTAGAAATACTACTTTGCCCAAATGCCATCATCATTTACAAAAATGGACAATAGACATTCATCACTAGAGCGTTATACTAGATAGACCATTTCTAAAACCATGGAGAACAAAGATGGTTACTGCTGGCGAAAAACCCGGAACAGGCTTCTATTTTTGTGTTCAATGCGGACACCGCACCTACTTAGAAATTGGTACTGATCGTTTACCACCGTGTACCAAATGCCAAGGCAATCAATTTAACAATAAGAATGCCTAAGCAAAACAACTCAAACAGTTACCCTCTGTTTTGAACGAAAGCCCTATTACTCGATAGGGCTTTTTGCTGTGGTATCCAAATCTCATACATAGAAATAAAAAATTATTATGAGAAAACAGTTTTATATCGGGAGGAGAATCTTGGTTTAAAGTAAAAAATTATAATAAATTCAAAAAATTATTTGAACTATTGTTATAAAAGGTATAGGTTGTCTGCTTTAAAAATTAGCTAACCACTTAAAATTAAGGTTAGATATTTCCGGGGGGAAACAATGAAAAAATTTACAGCTTTAATATTAGGCAGTGCAATCCTATTTACTTCAGGTTGTGCCACGATGTTTAATGGTTCAACACAAACTGTGAATATCCGTAGTAACGATGAATTGGCTAAGTTATATGTCAATGAAGAATATATGGGTCAGCGTAATACTGTTTATACTTTCAAAAAGAAAGAAAATTATGTAATTAAAGCAGAGAAGCAAGGCTGCCAAACCAACATCGTTATTCCACAAAAAACTTTTGATCCAACAACCTTATTAGGTGTTTTCTTGGATTGGGGAATTATCTCTATTCTCGTTGTGGATGGTGCTGCTACTGGTGCATGGCAAAAATTCAGCCAGACAAGTTTTGTAGTGGATCCTAATTGTTAAATAGTTCACTCCGATTTAAAAAATATCCCATTAAATAATGGGATATTTTTTTTATAGATTTTATTTTCTTAAAATATTATTGTTTGAAAATTAACCAATAAAACCCCATATAAAACCCTAGATTCATCGTGTTTAGGGCAGCTCAATTGCAATATTATCTTGATCTTAATCATGACTCAGGTGTTGCCAATTACGAGATTGGTAACGAGTTTATTCGGGTTCAATTTAAGAAAACCTCGAAAGTTTATACCTACAGCTATAGCAGTGCCGGCTATCAGCATGTCGAAAACATGAAACAGCTTGCCCAATATGGCGATGGGCTAAATGCCTATATCAATCATCATACTCGACAGCTTTTTGTACGTTAAAACTGGTCTGCTTCTTGCTTCAATGAAAGTCCTAAAAGGCAAATATTTTCTAAAGAGTAAATATCTGCCTAGAAATAGTGCAAGTGCATATATTAAAAAGAGGGCTATCACCTATGGATATTCAACAGCACGCACCAGAGTCAGGAAAATTAGATAAAAAAGCCCATTTCTATTCCGCATGGCCGCTCATCTTGATTCTTTTCGGGGGCGCGATTGGCTCGTTTTACGCTGTGATCGCTTACCTGCTTAACCTGAAAATTTATAGTTCTGAGCTAACCAGGCTCAACAAGGTCTTAGCCAATCTTCTGTGCGGGATGTCCGCGATTAGTGCCTGGTGGTTTAGTGCGCAATGGATTCAGGGAACATTCTTTCAATAAAACAGCAATCCTGTCCTGAATATAAATTGCAATAAAGTCTCATTTTGGCGAATAAAAAAGCATAAAAAATTGGAAATGGAATTTATTTCTCTATATGTGGGTTAATAATGAAATAAATTTTCAGATTTAATGCAAATTAAAAAAACATAGGAAATTAATCCCGTCCATCTTTGCCTAATATAGCTTTCAAGGGTGTGATGGGATCGGAAAGAGTAGCATGCTGTGAGCGGCGCAAAACGCGAGTGCAGTACGAACCCAAAAGGTCTCGATTCGGCTTAGGACGCTATAGACCAAAAGTTTATAGGCTATAAGATCAGGTCTTACAAAGAATGATAGTTGAAGTAAACCATTGCGAGTTTTCCCAACACCCTAAAAAATTCTCCAGCAATATACGTAGAATTAAAAATTAAAATAAATATAAATCATAAATTTAAGAAAACTATTTATCCAAGCAGGATACAAATCCATCCTTCATTTATCAGCATGATCTGTTATTTTAAAAACATCAGTTGCCCCTTAGGGGAATCCTCATGAATCTCGATATCTGGTGCCGTTTTTTACTGTTTTGCACACTCATTAATTATGTCATTCTCATGATCTGGTTCGTGGTCTATGTCTTTGCCCGAAACTGGATGAAGCAGGTGCATGGAAAATGGTTTCGGCTGTCAGATACCAGTTTCGATATGATTCATTATTCGGGTATGGCGCTCTATAAAATTGGGATTCTGCTATTTAACCTGACGCCGTTAATTGCAATCTATCTGATGAATCAAAGCTAAGTGCGATGTTGTGATTGAATTTTCAAGTGATAAAAATAAGATTGGATTAATATCATTTTATCGCTACTTGATAGCGTGGCAGGATCAATAAGAACGAAAAAAGATTTCAAAGGAGTTGAAGGATGAATCAATTCAAACCGGCCCTGATTTTAGGTGCCTTGATTGGCTTGGGAATGATTATTGCAGGATGGATTCTCGGCAATAGCGCGCTGAAAATTAAACAGTATGAACGTATAGTTTCGGTCAAAGGCTTGTCGGAACGCGAAGTCAAAGCCGATGTGGCGGTATGGCCAATCCGCTTTAATGCCGGCAGTCAGGATCTGGCCGAGTTGTACGATACCATGCAAACCAATACCCAGGAAATTCAGACCTTCTTAAAAAATGAAGGATTTAGCGCGGAAGAGATTACCAGTGCTTCACCGAGTATCACCGATAAATACGCGCAGCAATATGGCGGGGATGCCAATGTCGCGCTACGTTACACCGCCAGCCAGACCATCACCGTCTATACCCACAAAATAGATGCAGTGCGTGCGGCACAAAGTCGTCTGGTGGCCTTGGGCAGAAAAGGCATTGCCTTTGCCGGAGATGATTCCGGACAAAGAACGGAATATTTATTTACTAAGCTGAATGACATCAAGCCGGCGATGATTGAACAAGCCACCGAAAATGCGCGCAGTGTAGCCGAAAAATTTGCGGCAGATTCAAAAAGCAGTCTGGGCAAAATCAAGTCCGCCAATCAGGGGCTGTTTAGTATTGAAGATCGCGACAGCAATACCCCGTATTTGAAGAAAGTGCGTGTAGTCTCGACGGTCGATTATTATCTGGCAGATTAAGCTGAGCTGGTCAAGCACGGTAATTGACAGCCTAGAAGCCGCTTGTTATTTTGCGCGCATTATTCCAGATGCTGTACCCTTAAAATGCCCATCAACCATGACTTTGTCTATTGTCCACCGCAAGAACCACTGCATATCGTTTATGAAGATGATGATCTGGTGGTAATTCAAAAGCCGGCCGGATTATTGTCGGTTCCGGGGCGTTTACCTGAACATCATGACAGTGCCTATTTGCGGGTTCTGAACCAGTATCCGCAGGCCAAAATTACCCATCGTCTGGATATGGCCACCTCCGGTATTTTGATGTTTGCCAAACACCGCGATGCAGAAGTGGCGGTGAGTAAAATGTTTCAGGCACGCACGGTACATAAAAATTATGTTGCACTGGTACAAGGCAAACTTGAAGGTGAGGGCAGCGTTGATGTGCCTTTGATTACCGACTGGGAAAACCGTCCGCGTCAGATGGTGCATTTTGAACTGGGCAAGGCCGCCAAAACCCTGTATCAGGCCTTAGAATATCTACCCCAGCAAGACATTAGTCGGGTGTTGTTGACCCCCATTACCGGCCGTTCCCATCAGCTACGAGTGCATATGCTGCATATCGGTCATCCCATTACTGGCGATAAAATTTATCATCCTGAACCCCAGCGCAGTCCTTTAAATCGTATGGCCTTGCATGCCAGTTATCTGGCTTTTACCCAGCCTTTGAGTGGTGTCACGGTCGAAATTAAGGCAGCCAGACCGTTCTAATTTGATTCTGCTTAATAGTTAGATTCAACCGGACAGATGCTTTTTAATCTCATAAATATGATGAGGATCAAGCTCTTAAACTGGGAAACCCATATAAAAAGTGTGAGAATTTATTTCGATAGCAACTTGGAGATGAGTGGCTTTATAAGCATGTTCAAATGAAATTTTCTACTGATCCACTGCCTGATCGGCTGTCACTGCAGAGTATAAATTTTAATGTTCGGTTTATCTCTTGATGATGAGCCTAGAGAATTTTTATTCTTTTATCTCCCACTATAGGCCTGATGCCTTTATTTTTATGGTTTTTTAATTTTCCTTTCATTATTTTTAAACTTTCAAATTATATCCTTTGATATAAAAAATATCGTAAGTTGTTTCAGAATGGATTTGGTTTAAGCTGGAAATCAGCCCGCCATGTATGACTTACACATAAAAATTTTGTAGAAAAATAAAATGAATGAATGACTTAGTGGTGATCAATGGCTTTGCTTATCTGGCTGAAGTGATGCAAAATCAATCATTACTTTATAATAAATTTTTAATTTGATGGTTTAGGGCGCTGCCCGGGGTTAAAGGAAAGAACGATGCTCAGTATGGCTCTCTTCGTTCTCGCGAGTATTTCAATATGTGCATTGCTATGGAGCTTGAGGGTACAGGCTTCATTACGCAGCAATATTCAGTTTTTACAGGAAAATCTGGATCATTCCCGCAGCAAATTGGCAGATTATGAAACTCAAGTCGATGAATTGAATTATGAAATCACCCAATTACGGGTACAGAATGGCAGTTTAAACATTGCGCTGAATAAATATAAAAAATATCAGGATATCTGGGATATCGAGCAATATATTATTAACCGGACTTTGCAGGCCGAAAACTTTGTTGAAGCGACCAAGCTGGATGCTTCGATCATGATTGATGATCTCAAAGCCTATATCGCAAGAGTAAAAGATTATCTTGCCCAGTTTCAGGCGCAAGCATTAATTGAAGTTGAACAGCAGGCTCGACAAAGTTTACAGGGCTATTATGAGCAAGCCAAACAACAGCATCGTTTGCAGGCAGTGCTAAGTGCTTTAGAGCATAAAATACAGGTCAAACGCTTCGGCTTGCAACTTTCTGAAACACAGGTTTTACAGCAGCTGATTGAGGGTTATAGCGAAACGGATGCGGTTCGGCATTTACGCAATGTCCGTGACAGAATTCAGCAGGCCATAGAAACACAGCAGGTTGCGAGCTGTAATTATGTCGACGACAATCGCCGTCGAAGTACTATTGAAATCCTTAGTCTGGCTTTCAACTGTAAGGCAGATTTATATCTCACTCAATTAAGCACAGAAAATCTGGGCGAGATGCTGCAAGCCTTAAAGGATGATTATGTCTTGCTGAATTATACCGGGCAGGCACTGAGTCAGGCGATGATTCAAGAATCCTATCTTGATCTGCGTTTAGAGGAGCTCAAGTTCGCTGCACTGCTTTTGCAACTGAAACAGGATCATCCGCATTCACACATCGCGTAGATCATGACATTCATAGGTCTAGAAGATTTTTACCAGAGTATTCTGAATGCCATAAGTTGCTTTAGATCCTGATATTTTTCAGGATGTTTGGTCTTAAGGAATCTTGAATATATTGATCCCCTTACTTATTTTTATATTTATAAAAATCATATGTTTATTTATGGTTAAAAGATAATATTTTTTGTCTGTATCTCGATAATTGTACAAAAATCAGCTAATCTTAAATGCAGAATAAAACAGCATCATAATAAGGATACTTCTATGTCACGTGATTACAATCAATTCCCTGACGATGAAAATGGCAATGTACTGTGGCAAATGCATCAGGATGGCGACGACTTGCAAGAAGCGCACGAAATTGAATTTTCGATTGCCTTTGCGGATGAAGCGCAGGCAGATCGTTGTGCCTTGCATCTATTAAAAGAAGAGCAAAAAATTAGCCTGTTTCAGGACGAAGATAGCGATACCTTGGAATGGATCATCACGATTTATGTATATATGGAGCCTGCCTACGAAGATATCGTGGATCTGGAACAATGGTTCAGCAAAATCGCTGCACAATTTCAGGGTGAATATGATGGTTGGGGCTGTATGGCCTATGTCTATGATGATGAGCTGGATGACGAAGAGAGCAGCCTGCGTAGTAGCTGAGCATGCTTGTATTTAAATGATTTAAAGTAAGAAACCCGGTGCTGCCGGGTTTTTTTTATTACTCTTTAATTGCTATACGAAGGTTTGAGCTTGAGTATAGATACATACTCATTATATATAGCCAGCTCAAAACTGGATAAAATAACTCAAATGAGTACTTAACTCAGGCTGATGATGCTGAGGATTTAGTCACAACAAATGCAGGGAATATCCCGCAATAAAAAATAATAAGAACAATAAGAACAAAGGACAAGAAAAAATGAGTTACACCTTAAAAATGCATCGTGTGTTCAGCGCACCACCGGAGCGGGTGTATCGTGCCTTTGTGCATCCGGATGCACTGGCCAAATGGCTGGCACCACATGGCTTTATTGCCAAAGTAGAACATGCGGAAGTCAAACCCGGCGGCAGCTATAAAACCACCTTTACCAATTTTTCTACCGGAACCCAGCATCATTTTCATGGCATTTATCATGAGGTCATTCCCAATCAGCTGCTGCGCTATACCGATCAGTTTTCTACCCCCGACTTGCAGGGTGAAATAGAGGTGACGATCATCTTTGAAAAAGTGTCAATCGGTACCGGTTTGCATATTATTCAGGTGGGTTATCCGGATGTGGTGCCGCCAGCGGTATGTCATTTGAGTTGGCAGGAATCACTGCAACTCCTGTCTTTGCTAGTTAATCCGCAGATTTCAGACAATTAATTCCTTGGATCTCCTGTGTTGGTTTCATCCCAATGTCCTCTCCATCAGCGCGCCTGACAAAAATGCTATACTGTGAGCTTATTTGTTTCATTTATTTAATTTTTCTCTTTTTTCGAGGTTCTTATGGGTCTGCCAAACTGTCCAAAATGTCAATCTGAATATACCTATGCAGATGGTGATCTACTGATCTGTCCTGAATGCGCACACGAGTGGAAAGAAGGTGAAGTCACTGAAGAACAAGTGATCATTAAGGATGCCAATGGCAATGTGCTGGCGGACGGTGATAGCGTAACGGTGATTAAAGACCTGAAAATCAAAGGTTCATCTTCAGTGGTGAAAGTGGGCACCAAGGTAAAAAGTATCCGCTTGCTGCCTGATGCTGCAGATGGGCATGATATCGATTGTAAAATCGAGGGAATCGGCCCGATGAAACTGAAATCAGAATATGTAAAGAAAGCTTAAATTTAGCCCTAGACTAAAATTCTGACGAGAGAATAATACGGTTGATGTATCGTATTATTCTCATTATTACTGAAATTCTGGGCTGATTATTTTCCTGCCGCTCTGATCCTCACGTTTTCGATTTGAGACCACTTTAATACCGCACCTGCATCTGGAATATTCTGACAATCTGCAACATATCGAGATCAAACCTTTATTGGTCGCGATCCATCAGGCACTTTTTAACACCGGCCATGTCACTGATCCCAATGATTTAAAAAGTCGTGCGATTATGCAGCGGGATTATGTGATTGGACTGAATGCTGTTACAGAT
This sequence comes from Acinetobacter lwoffii, assembly GCA_963516025.1. Taxonomy (GTDB): domain Bacteria; phylum Pseudomonadota; class Gammaproteobacteria; order Pseudomonadales; family Moraxellaceae; genus Acinetobacter; species Acinetobacter lwoffii_R. The sequence continues at coordinate 90,999 of CAUPZU010000003.1, read as the reverse complement.
CAGGCCTATGTGCATGCCAAAGTTTCACTGTTGAGTGGGCGCAGTGTCGAAGTTCGTCAGGCGATTTCCGAATTGGTGCTCGACGTGATGCAGCAATATATTGCGCCACAACCTGAATTAAAAATACAGCTTCGTGTCGAAATCATTGAAATGCCAAAGCAGACTTATCGTAAAGCTGTTATCTGAATGATGGCTTTTATTTGCTGAGATGACATGGATCAAATGCCTTAAATTTTATCAATGCCGTACGAAATTTATAAACAGATCGACTTGGTCTGTAACAGCTCGCTATTTTATTCAGATCTAAAATTATTTCTATTTTTAAATGACGCTTTATGTCATTTACAGGCATGCGATAAAAGTTCTAAAGTAACTTTTAATCGCTGCTGATTTTTGAATCATCCAATCTAGAAACAGCATATTCATCCTGATTAAAATAAAAATAATTTAAAAAATAATCTTCAGGTGAGCTGTATCCAATCCGGCAGTGGGAAGAGCAAAGCGAGAATAACGCTTTAGCATAGGCAAAATAATAAGAACAAAAAGATCAGAAATCCGGTGAGTTGATTGAATCCCAGATTTCAGGTCTGACTTGTCCGGTTGAAGGAAATTTTATGCAGGTTTTTGGGGATGAAAAATTGGCTCAGGAAGTCATGGCATTTCTTCAGGAGTGGGATAATGCCGTAGCCAGACTTGAAATTCAGGATATTGTTCAATTATGCCGACCCGATATCCGTCTGGTCGATGTCAGTATGGAAGTGAAAGGTGTAGAAGCCTATCAGGCACTCTGGCAGCAATATCGGGCATTTATACCGGAAGGCATACGCATCGAACGCCAAGACCTTAATATTCATGTCACTTCTGATCTGGCTGTAGTCGATGGTTATGTACGGGTGAGTTATGCGGTGATTGAACCGATTTTCCAGCTGGGCTGGTGTCGGGTCAGCATGTGCCTGAGCAAGCAGCAGGGCAAATGGCAATTGCTGCATCAACATACTTCAGTCCCTGTGCAACTCGAAACCCGGAAAATGCGCCGGATCAAAAGCGTGAGTTAATCTATTTACCTGAAAAGATTTAAGTGAAATATCTTTGCAAATGATTACAGGAATACCTTTGTAACAAAAATATAGAAAGTCCTAAATTATGTTGAAGGAATAATATTTTAGGACTTTTCAGGTGGATAACAACAAGAACAGTCAAGTAAAACCAAGACAGGCCAACCTGCAACAACAGACTGAAGTATTGATGCCGGATCAGTCCGAGCGGCAGCGCACCCAACATGCACTCAGAATGATGGCAGGCTTTGTAATTGCTGCTGTAGTCATGACGGCATTGTATTTTGGCCGTGATATTTTTATTCCGCTGGCTTTGGCCATTCTGCTGGCATTTTTACTTTCTCCTCTGGTTTCCCGTTTGAAGCGTTGGGGCTGTCCCCAATGGGCGGCGATTGGCCTGGTCATGTGCTTGACCTTGTCCTTTCTGGGTGGCACTGCAACTTATCTGGGGGTACAACTCGGCAAGCTGAGTCAGGAACTGCCGCAATATCAGGACACTATCCAGCAAAAACTGAAAATGCTCGAAAACTACCGTCAAGGACCGAGCATGTGGGACGGTGCGATCCAGACCTTTGACACAGTCGAAGATTCGATAGACACCCCAGAACAGGAAACAGAAGACCCAAATGTGCAGAATGTCAAAGTGGTCGGTTTGGAACCAACGAGTGAAGAGGCTGCGCTGGACTGGTTGAATAAAATCCTGAATCCACTGGCGATTATCGGGATTGTGTTCCTGTTTATGGTATTGATTTTATTCAATGGCAAAGACCTGCATGACCGCTTTCTGAAACTCTTGGGCGGTAATCTGAATATCGGCACCGATGCGCTGGATGATGCCGGCAAAAGTATCGGAACCTATTTGCGCATGCAGCTGCTGGTCAATGTCACTTATGGCATTCCCATGGCGATTGGGCTGTTATTGATTGGTGTGCCGGCAGCGATTATGTGGGGGCTGGTTGCGGTGGTTATGCGTTTTGTACCCTATGTTGGCCCGATCGTTTCAGCTATTTTCCCGATTACGCTGGCTTTCGCCGTTGATCCGGGCTGGGACATGGTGCTCTGGACTGTGGGCTTGATTTTGGTACTGGAATTGATCAGCAATAACGTGATTGAACCTTGGCTTTATGGGGAAAGTACCGGTCTGTCTACCTTGGCGATTATTCTGGCTGCCACGTTCTGGACCACTCTCTGGGGACCGGTAGGGCTGATCTTGTCGACCCCTTTGACTGCTTGTCTGCTGGTTTTGTCCAATTATGTGCCGGCACTGGGTTTTGTCAAAACCTTGCTCGGCAGTACGCCAGTATTGTCACCCTCCGAACGCTTTTACCAGCGACTGGTGGCAGATGAAGTCAATGACGCAATGCAGGTAGCCAATGATTATATCTGTGCGCAATTACCGAAAAAACCCAGTGCAGAGGAGGTAGCTCGTCGTGTCCAAATGTTCTATGGCGAAGTGGCCATTCCAGCCATTCGGATTTATTCTCAAGGACATGATACTGATGTTACTGCCGAACACCGGTTGCGTCTTTATCAGGGCTTGCAATTCTTTAATCATGCATTTCAAAAAGCCTATCCAAGTAAATTAAGTGCTGAGCAGCCCGAAGTTTATTGTGTCGGTGCGCGTTGGGAAATTGACACCCAGATTTCTGCCATGGTGGCACACGCGCTGAATCTCAAAAATATTGCTGCCCGAAATGATCCGGATGTGCTGATTCAATCGAGTGAATCAGGAAAGGGTATTGTACTGCCAGCTTCGATCAAGATTTTATGTGTGTCTATTTTTCATCATGCGCCTGCGGCACAGATTCGGTTGCTGAAATATAGACTGGCGCAGCAATATCCTGAGCTGAAAATCATTTTTGCGACTTGGAGTGTGATGCAGCTGGAGCTTCTGGATGAACTGCAACAACGTTTTGAGCTGCAGGCACTGGTCAATAATGTCGATGATCTGATTCTGACTATCGAAACTTATACCTTGAATGAAGGCGAAAGCTGGTTTGAGAATCTGGAGATCAAGAATGAAAAAGAACGGCAGCAGGCTTTAAATGAATTGGGGTTATTGGATCATCGTCATCAGACCCTTTATAAACAATATATTGAAGAAGCCCGTCAAGCCTTTGACGTTGATTACGCACAAATTTCCTGGCTGAATCAGCATGAAATGTATATTCCAATCAGTCCTTTTACTCAGGAGCCTGTTGCAACCCGACAAATGTGCAAGGATTCAGTCTGCACCCATCTGCTCTATCAGAATGAGCCTTTGGTGATAGAAGACTTGCAGCGTGACCCGCGCTTTCCACATCTGTCAGAATTAAGACAGCATCATATCCGTTTCTATGCTGGTGTGCCTTTAAAAGATAAAAATGGAATTGCGCTTGGGAGTCTATGTCTGCTGGATAAACAACCGAGACAGATGCAGGCCGAAGATATGATTCTGCTTAAGGCTTTGGCGCAGGATTTAATGGCGACCCTGAGCAATGAGCGCAAGAAAAAAGATAAACAGAAGCAGATTGAGCAGATGCAGCCTGCTACCTCGGCAAGCGTTTTAAATAAGGACTAAATGATGAAACAAAAATGGATCTACAGCATCAAAATCATGAGTATCACATTTGGTCTAGCCAGTATCAGCTCATGGAGTCTGGCTGCTATTCAAGGACTGCATTTTTCACATAAAGACTGGGAGATCGCCTGTGATAATACCGGCACTTGCCGTGCTGCTGGTTATCAATCGGATCAAGATATTGATCAGCCAGTTTCGGTGCTATTAGAGCGTGCTGCAGGTGCAAACAGTGATATAAAAGCCAAAGTCCAGATTTTACCTTTAGCTGCTGCCACACCGACCAGACAGCTTCAGCTGCAAATTGCCAGCACACCTTATGGCGTGATTGGTCTGAATCGGGAGGGAATAGGGCAACTCAATATCAGTCAAACGCGTGCCTTGCTGAAAGCTGTACAGGGAACAGCTCCAGTTGTCTTTAAAAATACGCAATCACGCTGGAACCTGTCGACCGCCGGCGCCAGTGCCGTTTTACTCAAGATGGATGAATTTCAGCGTCGACTTTCTACGCCCTCAGCCTTGATCAGGCCGGGGAAAAAATCCAATCAGGCGGTGCTCAAAGCTGCAGCGATACCGAAAATTCAGATACCAAAATATCAGTCAGGCAAAGTCACTCAAGCAAAACTGAATACGGCAACAAGTCAGCAGATGATTCGAAAACTGCAAGCCACCACCAAGGAAGATCAATGTGATTTGCTGTTTAGCCAGCGTTTTCTGGATGATGATGTTATGATAATTTATCCCATTAATGCCCAGAATCAGCTGGTTCAGATTCCATGCTGGCGTGGGGCTTATAATATGGGTAGTGGCTTCTGGCTGATGGATCGAAACAAGCAATTTAAACAGTTGGTGACGACCTCGGGAGAAACATTTAACCAAGGCCAGATATTTTCCGGGCATAAAGTGCGTGGTTTGGGCGATTGTCTGAGTCAGAACGAATGGGCCTGGAATGGCAAGAAATTTGTCAAAAGCTTCAGTGGTCTGACCGTACAATGCAAAGGCTTCGCCGGTGGTGCTTGGAATTTACCGACCTATGTAAGCAAAATCATTTATCAGGCCAAATAGTATTGTTTAAAAAATAGCAGTGATAAAAAAGCCTGAATGACTCAGGCTTTTTTAGTTTTGATTTTAAGAAGTGTGATCTTAAAAACGCTTTGGAATTCTCTGGCCATTTGGAACAGGAATTTCAGCATTTTTTAATACCCCAAATAACCAGGTTTCAGCATGCTGTACCGCGGTTTTCAACTGATCGCCCATAGCCAGACGTCCGGCAATGAAACTGGCCAATGAACAACCAGAGCCATGATATTCACCTGGCAGACGTGGACAGCGAGTTTCGTTGACCAGCTCATCTGCAATATACAGACTGTTCTGAATGTAATCTGGCGTATCTTCATGACCGCCTTTGACCAAAACCGCCTGTGCACCCATTTCAAATAATTTTTGAGTGGCCAGCTTGAGATCCTGCTCACCCGTCAGGGCACGTAGTTCAACCGTATTCGGCGTTAAAATGGTGGCCAATGGAATCAACTGGGTAAATGCTTTGACCAGCGTTTCTTGATTACCCAGCGAGCCGCCACTATTGGCGACCAAAACCGGATCCAGCACATACAGATAATCTGGATGTACAGTCAGAAACTCGGCCAGAGCCACGATATTGTCTGTGGTGCCTAACATGCCAGATTTTACGCAACGAATGGGCAGGTCATTGACCACCGCATTGGCCTGTGCCAATAGCAATTCTCTGGAAGTGGCTTCGAAACCAAAAACCTGCTGTGAATTTTGAATAGTGAGGGCTGTGCAGGCAATTGCCGCATGTGCACCACTTTGACCAATAGCTTCAATATCTGCTTGAAGGCCGGCTCCACCTGAAGGGTCTAAACCGGAAAAGCAAAGTACGGTAGGGCGCAAAATGATGTCCTTCATTCACTAAAATTGCATTAGTATAGGCAAATTTGAATGAACTCTCGATATTAATTTATATCGGTACTAATGAGAGGGGATGGGCGGTGATTAAGAATATTTTAATTGATCTGGATGGGACATTAACCGATCCGAAAGTGGGGATTACGACGTCTGCACGCTATGGTCTGGAAAAGATCGGTCATCCGATTAGTGACGAGATCAATATCGACTGGATTATTGGTCCGCCCTTAAAAGCCTCGCTTGCCAAAATTTTAAATGTTGAGGCCGATCATGTTCTGGCTGAACAGGCCTTGATGGGTTATCGGGAGCGCTTTGCAGTCAAGGGTCTCTATGAAAATCATGTTTTTGAGGGTGTAGCAGAAACGCTGGCAGAACTGAAACGCCGTGGTTATCGCTTGTTTGTCGCTACAGCAAAACCGACAGTGTATGCCAAACAGATTCTGGAACATTTTGATCTGGCCCAGTATTTTACCGACATTTATGGTAGTGAGCTGAATGGCGAGCGAACCAATAAAGCTGAGCTGATTCAGTATATTTTAGAGCAGCAAAAATTACAGGCCTATCAATGCCTGATGGTGGGTGACCGTGAGCATGACATTTTTGGTGCCCGTCAAAATGGTATTGATACTATTGCGGTAAATTATGGTTATGGCAGTCAGGAAGAGTTAACATTGGCACAGCCTAAATATCAAATAGACAGCTTTAATCAGTTGCTAGATTATTTTAAATAAACCCTAATTTTTGCTTATTTTATTTGAGCTGATTTTTAGAGAGGCGATGTCTATAAGCTGGTTCATCTATAGAGATCAATTCTCTTATTAGATGGTTATCTCAATAAAAATCCCGCAGCGTGCGGGATTTTTGCTCTTGGATGAACATTTAAAGCGTCAAAAACCAGGTCGATGCCAGCACCACCATAATGATGATCACCAGTAAAATGTTGATGATCGTCATTCGATGTTGGGGGGGAACTCTGGCTTTGGTCAGAGCATTTCCTGCATGGTCAAACAGGATGACATTTTGCACGCTACTTTCATAACCGAGTTCGAGTAACGCACGCTTTTCAACTTCGGTTAAACCGTCTTCAGGCAGATCCATAATTTGCAGCAGTGCTATAGAGCTAAATAGTTTCTTCATCATTGACGATGGTAACAGCCGTTTCAGCGTCACCGCGGCTGCATCAAAGTCGGCAATAATACTCCGCGGATGGGCATAGGGCACATCGGGTAGCAGGGTATGCGTAATCGTGCCATCTATATTCATCAGCTGCATTTTATCTTTATAGATTTGCACCCATACAGCATCTGGAAATTTCACTAATTGATCTTGCAGCATGGAGAAAGTCTGATTTTGCTGATATTTAGTCATTAAATAATCGATAAACAAATCCCGCATCAAGACGGGATTTGTAAGGTTCGGTTATTTGGCAGGAGCACCATACTCATTGTTTTGTTGCTTGGTTTCAGTTGCCCACCACCAGATCAGTACCAGTATGCCAATCACGGTAAGCGTCAGTAATTGCCACCAACCAGAGCGTCCTACATCATGCAAGCGACGCGCGCCAACGGCCAGACTTGGGACTAGAAGTGCCAGATTAAGCAGGCTATTCACCAGCGGTTTAGTGCCTAAAACTGTATCAATTACCTCAGCAACAATGCCTAAAATTACACAAAACAGCATAAAGAACCAAAATTCTTTACGGCGTGCACGGCCGGAAAAGTTTGCATAGTTGGTCAGACATTTTACAAACCAGTCAATGCTGCTGTAATTTTCCTCGGCTTGATCCAGATTTGAATATTTGCCAAGCTGACTGAAAATTTTTTCTCCCAGATAAATAGAACTGCCTAAGGCCAGATAAACCTCAGATGCTTCACCCGCGGTATTGACGATAAAATCGACCCGATCACCGCGTGAAGGTGGACGCTCACTACGCCAGTCTGCGCCATTAAAGCTATAGCGCTGATTATCATCCCCCGAGATAAAACCGGTATTGTGTTGAATAGAAAAATCAAGGATTGAACCTTTCATGCTTGTTCTCGTCTATTAAGCTAGATTATTGTTTTAAAGCGACGCAATTTCTTATCAGAATAACTTTAGCATAATCTAATTTTTAAAAGTTTATGGTGAAATGACAATAATTTTTTCATGTTTTTAAAAGCCTTATCGCAATAGTGATTCAGTATTCAATCAACAAAAAATGTAGCGTTGCATGATTTGAAATGAAGAAAATTAAATAGTAATGGAGCTGATTTATCTCTGAATCTTTTATAAGAAATTAAAGCTAAATCTATCTGATGAATATCAAATTGTTCTTTGGAGCTATGGTTTGATGTTATTAAATTTAATATAATGATAAACAAATACTTATAAATTTAAAATTTACAAAAAGTATATAATAATACTAATAAATATAACATTTTGTTCATACTTTTTATCTATTGGTAACAATTTTTTAAAATCAACAGGCGTACAATAAAAAGCTTCATATGGTGATGAAGGTGTCACATTCAATGTATCTCTCCCCATTATCGAAGGCCTTTTACCTTTGCTGTGCCTCTTTCATCTTAACCACGACCACTGTGCATGCTGAAGCTGCTTTCAGTTCGGAAAGCCCGTGGATGCTCGGTGACTGGAACGGGCAACGTACAGCACTCCAAAATCAGGGCTATGATTTCAGTTTTGGTTATACCGGTGAAATGGCAAGCTTGATCGATGCACAAAGATCTTCAAGCCATAGAACTGAATATGCGGACCAGTTTGTTTTTGGGGCACATCTGGATCTGGCAAAAATTGCAGGCTGGCAAGATACTGAAGCGCAAATTACTGTCACTCAGCGTAACGGTCAGTCACTGTCTCAAAGCGCTGCTGCTTTAAATGGCCATTTAAGTTCAGTGCAAGAAGTCTGGGGTCGTGGTCAAACCTGGCGTCTGACTGATTTATGGATCAAGAAAAAATTCTTGGAACAAAAACTGGATGTGAAAGTCGGGCGCTTCGGTGAGGGTGAAGACTTCAATAGTTTTGACTGCGATTTTCAGAATCTGGCCCTATGCGGTTCACAAGTCGGGAATTGGGTTGGCGATCAGTGGTACAACTGGCCGGTAAGCCAATGGGCTGCACGAGTCAAATACAACATTAACCCTGAATTTTATGCCCAGGTCGGGGTTTATGAATACAACCCTGAGAATCTGGAACGTGGTAAAGGGTTTAATCTGAGTACGGACGGCTCCAAAGGGGCAATGCTTCCTGCAGAAGTGGTCTGGACGCCTAAACTGGGCACACAAAAATTGCCAGGTGAATACCGCGCCGGTTATTACTACAGCACGGCGGAAGCTGAAGTCATTTCCAATCCAGATCAAACCGATCATCACCATGGTGGCTGGATCGTTGTCAAGCAACAATTAACTGCACATGACGGAGATGCTTCGCGTGGTTTGACCGGCTTTGTGAATGCGACAGTGCATGACTCCAAAACCAATAATGTCAGTGATATGCAAAATATCGGGCTGGTTTATAAGGGTGCAATGGATTCACGCCCTCAAGATGAAATCGCATTTGGTATTGCACGCATCAACATGAATGACGATGTCAGTGCTGACCATCATCAAGAAATCGATGCAGAAATTTATTATGGCTTACATGCCACCAACTGGCTCACTATTCGCCCGAATGTGCAATATGTGCGTCACGTCGGTGCGGACAAAGACGGTGAAAATGTATGGGTGGGCGGAATCAAGTTTAATACGTCATTTTAAAACATAGTTTTTAGTTGCAAATACACTATTGAATCTCTAGGTACTTTGTTGCAGTAATGGGCAATGCCTGCTTAAGACATTGATGTATTTATAACTCAGAATTTAACAATAAGGGTGCTCATGCCTGTCATGTGCATGGACTTTCAAAAAAACTTTTATAGGTGTTCAATATGAATACTTCATCATCAGGTTCGGTACTGAAAACGATTTTAGCGGTCATTGCCGCTGTTTTCGGTATAGGACTGCTGATTGGAGGGATTTATCTTGCAGTGCTGGGTGGGTCTTGGTACTACATCATTGCAGGTATTCTCTTTATTGCGACCGCAGTTCTCTTGTATAAACGAAAAAGTGCTGCACTCCTTGTTTATGCCATATTCGTTTTGGCGACAGTGGTGTGGGGGCTGTGGGAAGTCGGTTCAGATTTCTTTGCACTTGCGCCGCGTTTAGATATTTTAGGGCTGTTTGGTCTGGCCCTGCTGATTCCGGCTACCACACGTGGCTTTGATCATGCTAAAACCGCGAAAATTGCCCTGGGTGCTTCATTGGCCATTACCATCGCTGTCATGATTTATGCTGTATTTAATGACCCGCAAGAAATTCGCGGTGAATTAAAATCCCAGCAGCCTGCAACCCACCAGCCAATTCCCGGTGTGGCAGATGAAGACTGGCCGGCTTATGGCCGTACCCAGTCGGGTTTACGGTATTCACCCTTAAAGCAGATTAATACTGAAAATGTCAAAGATTTGCAGGTGGCTTGGGAATATCACACGGGCGAATTCAAGACTGAAAATGACTCGGGTGAAACCACCAATCAGGTTACCCCAATTAAGGTGGGTGACAACATGTACATCTGTACCACTCACCAGAAATTGACTGCGCTTGATCCGGCAACAGGTAAGGCGAAATGGACCTATGATCCAAAATTGAAAGCTGATCATACCTATCAGCATTTAACCTGTCGTGGCGTATCTTATTATGATGTCAACAATACGGCTGGTTTTGAAAGCAGTCTTGCTGCTAAGAAAACCACATCGGCTGAATGTCCGCAAAAAGTCATTTTACCGGTCAATGATGGGCGTCTGGTTGCGGTAAACGCAACCACCGGTAAAGTCTGCTCTGACTTTGGTAAAAATGGTGAAGTTGATCTGCAAAAAGATATGCCATTCCCATACCCGGGCGGTTATATTCCAACCTCACCGCCTGTAGTAACCGGCACCACCATTATTATTGCGGGTTCAACCACAGATAACTATTCAACTGAAGAACCGTCGGGTGTGATCCGTGGTTATGATGTCAATACCGGTGAACTGCTTTGGGTATTTGACACAGGCGCTGAAGATCCGAATTTGATTCCTGCACCGGGTCAAAAATTTGTACATAACTCTCCAAATGCTTGGGCACCTTTGGCCTATGATGCAGAGCTGGATATCGTCTACGTACCAACGGGTGTCGGCACACCGGATATTTACGGTGGTCACCGTACTGAACTGGACGAGCGTTATGCCAACTCGATGCTGGCCTTGAATGCGACGACCGGTAAGCTGGTATGGAACTTCCAGACTACCCATCACGATTTGTGGGATATGGACGTACCTTCACAGCCGACATTGACCGAGATTAAAGACAAAAACGGCAATATGGTTCCAGCCATTTATGTCTTGACCAAAACCGGGAATGCTTTTGTGCTGGATCGTCGTAATGGTAAAGCGATTGTGCCGATTACCGAGAAACCGGTACCACAATCTGTGAAACGCGGTCCTCAAACTAAAGGCGAGTTCTATTCTAAGACTCAACCATTCTCTGATTTTAACCTAGCGCCACAAGATAAACTGACCGATAAACAGATGTGGGGTGCGACCATGTTCGACCAGTTGGTCTGCCGTGTTGCGTTCCACAAATTGAATTACGATGGCATTTATACCCCACCTTCTGAAAATGGGACGCTGGTCTTCCCGGGTAACCTGGGTGTGTTTGAATGGGGGGGTATGTCGGTGAATCCGGACCGTCAAATTGCACTGACCAACCCGATTGGCCTGCCATTTGTATCAAAACTGATTCCTCAAGATCCGAACCGTCCTAAGACGGCTAAAGGTGCAGGCACAGAAGCCGGCGTTCAACCGATGTATGGCGTGCCTTATGGCGTTGAAATCAGTGCGTTCCTGTCTCCGTTTGGGCTGCCGTGTAAACAGCCATCATGGGGCTTTGTTGCAGGTGTGGACTTAAATACTCATGAAGTGGCTTGGAAACGCCGTATCGGTACCATTCGTGACAGTATGCCGGGCATTCCATTGCCACCATTCAAAATGGGTGTACCGATGCTGGGTGGCCCTATTTCTACTGCGGGTAATGTAATGTTTGTGGGTGGAACTCAAGATAACTATATCCGTGCTATTAACGTCAACAACGGTGACGAGTTGTGGAAAGGCCGTCTACCTGCAGGTGGTCAGGCTACGCCAATGACTTATGAAGCCAATGGCAAGCAGTATGTGGTCATTATGGCCGGTGGTCATGGTTCCTTTGGCACCAAAATGGGGGACTCTCTGGTGGCTTATGCCTTGCCAGACAATAAATAGTTGAACTTTTAATTCAGTATAAAAAAGCCTGATTCGTCAGGCTTTTTTATACGCTATTGTTGAATGCCTACATCGAGTTTTAAGGATACAGAGAAATGCTGTTGATTTGTTGCTGAAAGCTCAATTTCATTCAGATCGCATTAAAATAATATGCTTTGTATATGGCTGATTTTAAGCGCTATTCAGATAAAGGATTAATCAAGTCTGAATTTATCGAACACAGAATTTTTAAGCTCAAAATATTCCTATTAATTGAGCGAGCTAGATGTCATCGAATCAGCGCATTTATTGGATATCGATGCTTAAAACAAAATGAATTAAATCATGAGATGTACCCCATCTCGATAAGGTATTTGCCGCATTAAACCACTTTCAAATAAGGCCTGTCATTTATGTATCAAAGCCCGAAATTTCCATTTGTGAGATCGACCTTGTCCTGCCTGATTGCTTGCGTAGGTCAGAATATTTATGCAGAAAATGACACACAAGAAGTCCAAAGGTTAGACACCATTGTCATTCAAGCAACCCGTACCGATCGGGAGCGACTAACCACACCAGCGTCAGTGTATTATCTGAATCAAGAACAAGATAACAGCATGAATGTGAACCTTTCGGAAACATTAAAAGGCGTTCCAGGATTACAGTTAAATAATCGTGAAAACTATGCCCAAGACCTGCAAATTTCGATGCGAGGCTTTGGTGCGCGTTCCAGTTTTGGTGTGCGTGGTGTGCGTTTATATGTAGATGGAATCCCTGCAACGATGCCGGATGGGCAGGGACAAACCTCGAATATTGATTTGAACAGTCTGGATCATATTGAGGTTTTAGGTGGTGCATTTTCATCACTGTATGGTAACTCTTCCGGGGGGACGATTTTAACCACCACGCGAGAGGGGCAAGGTGCTGACTCGATTGAACTGGGGCATTCTGCAGGGAGCCAGAACAAAGGGCAGACCAAGCTGGTTTTGCAAGGTGGTGCAGAAAATGCCGATGAACCAGCTTATATCATTAGCTCCTCTTATTTTGATACTGACGGTTTTCGGGAGCATAGCGGCGCGCATAAAGTGCTGAGCAATGCCAAGCTGACCTGGGATCTGGAAGATGGCTCTAAAATCAACTGGATGAATAACTATGTCAAAATTGCAGCGGATGATCCGGGCGGTTTAACCCGAGAGCAGTGGAAGGCCAATCCTAAACAGGTAGTAAAAAATGTATTAGATTTCAATGCGCGCAAAGAAATTGAACAGGTTCAAACGGGTCTAACCTGGAATAAACCGATCAATGACCAGCATGAACTGTATGGTATGGCCTATTGGGGACAGCGTGAAGTTACACAATATCAGTCTATTCCGAAGTGTGCATATGTGAAAGATACGAATATTTGTATTCCTAGGACTATTCAGCAGGCAGCAAACCACCCGGGTGGTGTAATTGACTTTAACCGTAATTTTTATGGGACAGATTTACGCTGGACAGGTAAGGATATTCTGCCCAATACTAAACTGATTGCTGGTGTCGCCATTGATGCCATGTCTGAAGATCGTAAAGGCTATCAAAATTTTTTAGGTGATCGCTTGGGGGTTAAAGGTGAACTGCGTCGAGATGAAGATAATACCCTGTGGAATTTAGATCCGTATTTGCAAGCTTCTTATCACTTTGCTCCCGATTGGACTTTAGATGCAGGGCTACGTTATAGCAATGTGCATTTCAAAACCAAAGATCACTATATCGTTGATGCTGATGAGGAAGACGATAGAAATGGTAATAACTCAGGTAAAACTACTTATGAGAAATTACTACCTTCACTGGCTCTAAGTTGGCAAATTCTACCTGAATTTATGGCCTATACCAGCTATGCCCAAGGCTTTGAAACTCCTACATTTACAGAAATGGCATATCCTGCTGTTGAAAGTACTACGCCATTTACACTAGAGGCAGCATCAAGTGATACCTATGAAATTGGTTTAAAGTCAGATAACACCTTAGGGCAATTTACCGCAGCAGTATTTTATACAGTGACGGAAGATGACATTGTGCCTTTAAAAAATGAAGGTGGTAAATCAACGTTCCGTAATGCAGATCAAACTGTGAGACAAGGCGTTGAACTTTCTTGGAATAAAAACCTTTGGCGTGATTTAACAGCTCAAGCAAGCTATAGCTACCTTGATGCGACTTTTGATAAAGATAGTGCTAATGTTGAAGGTGCAACACCTATTCAAGAAGGTAATTATATTCCCGGTATTGCCAAGAATCAGGCATTCTTAAGCTTGGGTTGGAAACCTGAACAGGGTTTGCGTGCGGGTGTGGATATTCGTTATAGCGACAAAATCTATGTCGATGATAAAAACTCAGATGCTGCGCCAAGCTACACGGTTGCTGGCGCCAATGTGGGTTATCACTGGAAAATGCAGGATTGGGCGGTGAATACTTTTGCGCGTGTCGATAACCTGTTTGATAAAGATTATTCTGGTTCGGTGATTGTCAATGAAAGCAATAACCGTTTCTTTGAGCCGGCAGAAGGGCGGAACTGGAGCGCTGGTTTGAGTGTGACAAAAGAGTTTTAATTGTTATGTGATGTAAAAAAACCGCCAGTATTGGCGGTTTTTTTATGACAAACTATAAGTCATAAATGACAACTTATGTGTCGCGTGACGGTAAAAAACCTTACCAGCTTAACGCACCGCCAGTCTGATAGTCTGTTACGCGCGTCTCGAAGAAATTCTTCTCTTTACGTAAGTCCATCATCTCTGACATCCACTGGAATGGGTTATTCACGCCAGCAAACTGTTCAGGCAAGCCCAACTGTGCCAGACGACGGTTAGCAATGAACTTCAGGTATTCTTCCATCATGCCAGCATTCATACCAAGTACGCCGCGTGGCATCGTGTCACGTGCGTATTCGATTTCCAGCATGGTGCCTTCAAGAATCATCTGAATGATTTCTTCTTGGAATTCAGTGGTCCATAAACCTGGGTTTTCGATCTTGATCTGGTTGATCATGTCGATACCAAAGTTCAGGTGCATCGACTCGTCACGCAGGATGTACTGGAACTGCTCGGCAACACCATTCATCTTGTTACGACGGCCCATCGACAGGATCTGGCTGAAACCACAGTAGAAGAAGATACCTTCAAGTACACAGTAGAACGCGATCAGGTTGCGAAGCAGGATCTGGTCATTTTCAGGTGTACCGGTTTTGAAAGTAGGATCGCTTAAAGACTGAGTATATTTCAGGCCCCACGCCGCTTTACGTGCAACTGACGGTACTTCGCGATACATGTTGAAGACTTCGCCTTCATCCATGCCTAGCGACTCGATACAGTACTGGTAAGCGTGTGTGTGAATCGCTTCTTCAAACGCTTGACGCAAGATGTACTGACGGCATTCAGGGTTGGTAATATGACGGTAAATCGCCAGTACCAGATTGTTTGCAACCAGTGAATCGGCAGTCGAGAAGAAACCAAGTGAACGCATCACAATGGTACGTTCATCTTCAGTCAAGCCATTTTCAGACTTCCACAACGCAATGTCGTGGTTCATGTTCACTTCTTGTGGCATCCAGTGGTTTGCACATCCGTCCAGATACTTCTGCCAAGCCCATTCGTATTTGAATGGAACAAGCTGGTTCAAGTCTGCACGACAGTTGATCATCGCCTTGTCATCAACCTGAACGCGTTGCGCACCCATTTCAAGCTCTTCCAGACCCGGTGCAACATCAAGCTGCTCTAGGGAAGCAGATGCTCTTGCCAGCGAATCGGTTGGATTTGATCCTCGGTTTTGAGTGGCTCTAAGGGGTTGTGCAGCTGCCACATCCGGCGATGCGTTGCCTGCATCAGATACCATCTGTGAATTAGTCGCTTTTTGCGGCTCGACGGGCGCAGGCTGCTGTTCAGGTGCAGCCGGTTTTTGCGAATCATCTTCGAAATCGTCCCAACTTAGGATAGACATATCAATTCTCTCTACGTTGCTTTATATCTTTTATGAGACATTCAGCTTGGCTGAGATGTCTTACTATACGCTTAATTTGTGTAAGCAAAATTAAGTTTTGTCGATGAATGCTCTAGTTTTATACAGGAGCAATAATCCCCACTACTTATTTTGTTTACGCTGTTGGCGAACTTTGAACCAGAAGTAAGCAATGGGTAAATAAAAGGTAATACCAAAGGAAATCAGCAATGCCGCAAGTCCTAACATGTAGTTATGAGTCATTGGAGGCATGATGGTGATTTCCTTTATTTTTATAGTTAGCCTATCAAATGATAGGCTGACTCAAATGAATAAAATATAGTGCGAACTTTGCTGCAAAATAAGGTATAGCTAGCACTATAGATAATTCCCAACTCTTTTTAAGAAGTCTTAAAAACTCTGTGAACATATAAGTGAGACAATTAAGCAAGCTATAGATGATTGGCAAATCTCTAAATCGCCAAAACCAAATAGCCGTAATCGCTACACTTACAAATCTTTGAAGAGACTTACGCTCTTCTCTGGTTAAATCAATTTTTCGACCAAAGATATCTTTTCTTTTTTTCATAATTCTTCCTTTCAGAAAAATTACGCTATACGTAGCCTAACGTTTAGAGAATTTCCAGAGAGGCCACGTGAGTAGCCTAATTTCTGAGTTCGATACCTTTAGTTAATTATTGACAAGCTTCACAATCAGGATTGTCAATTGAACATGCCATTGGCACTGGCGCCGCTTGAGCAAAACCTTCTTCCTCTGCAGGAGCTTCAGGTTTTTGCGCTTCAACCACCGGAGCTACTGCCGCAACAGGAACCGCAACAGTTGCAGGTTTAACTGCATTCAATGCGCCAGTGTTAATGGTTGATTTCTCGGCAGAAGTCGCACCCAATGCACGAAGGTAATAAGTCGTCTTAAGACCACGTAACCAAGCCATCTTGTAAGTGATGTCCAGTTTCTTACCGTTTGCACCAGCGATGTAAAGGTTAAGAGACTGAGCCTGATCGATCCATTTTTGACGACGTGATGCAGCATCCACGATCCAGCGTGTATCAACTTCAAATGCAGTCGCGAAAATGGCTTTAAGCTCTTCAGGAATACGGGAAATCTTCTGAACAGAACCTTCGAAGTGTTTCAGGTCGTTGACCATCACCGCATCCCAAAGACCACGTTCTTTCAACGCACGTACCAGGTACGGGTTGATCACAGTGAATTCACCAGACAAGTTAGATTTCACATATAAGTTCTGGAATGTAGGCTCAATAGATTGAGACACGCCACAAATGTTTGAAA
The DNA here is from genome assembly GCA_963516025.1 of Acinetobacter lwoffii. Taxonomy (GTDB): domain Bacteria; phylum Pseudomonadota; class Gammaproteobacteria; order Pseudomonadales; family Moraxellaceae; genus Acinetobacter; species Acinetobacter lwoffii_R. The sequence continues at coordinate 73,882 of CAUPZU010000003.1, read as the reverse complement.
TCGTAGCAGTCGGAGCAATTGCCATCACATTCGAGTTACGCATACCGTCTTTTTGAACTTTGGCACGTAAAGTATCCCAGTCCAGACGTTGAGTGCGGTCGACTTCGAACATGCGTTCTGGACGAGTTTTCGCAACCAGATCAAGCGAGTCGATTGGCAGGATACCTTGATCCCACAATGAACCTTTGAATGTTTCGTATGTACCACGTTCAACAGCCAAATCGCTAGATGTTGAAATCGCGTAGTACGAAATCACTTCCATCGATTCATCAGCAAACTCAACCGCAGCATCAGAACCATAAGCCAGGTTCATCTCATACAGTGCATCCTGGAAGCCCATGATACCCATACCAACCGGACGGTGTTTCAGGTTCGAGTTACGTGCTTGCGGAACAGCGTAGTAGTTGATGTCAATCACGTTATCGAGCATACGAACCGCAGTTTTAACCGTACGTGCCAGTTTTTCGCGATCAAGAACACCACCTTGAACATGTTGTACCAGGTTAATCGAACCCAGGTTACATACCGCGATTTCTTCTTTGCTGGTGTTCAGCGTAATTTCTGTACATAAGTTAGAAGAGTGAACTACACCTACGTGTTGTTGTGGTGAACGCAGGTTACATACGTCTTTGAATGTGATCCACGGGTGACCAGTTTCAAACAGCATAGACAGCATTTTGCGCCACAAATCTTTTGCACGGATTTTCTTGTGCAACATGTTTGTTTCTTTGGCAATCGCTTCGTAATGTGCATAACGCTCAGCGAATTCTGCACCAGTCAAATCATGCAGATCAGGCGTTTCAGAAGGGGTGAACAAAGTCCATTCAGCATCTTCGAATACACGTTGCATGAACAGGTCAGGAACCCAGTTCGCAGTGTTCATGTCATGGGTACGACGACGGTCATCACCAGTGTTCTTACGCAGTTCAAGGAATTCTTCGATGTCCAGGTGCCAGGTTTCTAAGTATGCACATACTGCACCTTTACGCTTGCCGCCCTGGTTAACCGCAACAGCCGTATCATTCGCTACTTTAAGGAATGGAACAACACCTTGCGACTTACCGTTTGTACCTTTGATGTATGAGTTCAAGGCACGAACTGGCGTCCAGTCATTACCTAAACCACCTGCCCATTTAGACAGCATTGCGTTATCACGCATTGCGCCATAGATGTCGTACAGGTCATCATCAATTGTAGTCAAGTAGCAGCTAGACAACTGTGGACGAAGCGTACCTGAGTTAAACAGGGTGGGCGTCGATGCCATGTAGTCGAAGCTAGACAATAAGTTATAGAATTCGATTGCACGGTCTTCACGGTTTTCTTCATTGAGCGACAAGCCCATAGAAACACGCATAAAGAATAATTGCGGCAATTCGAAACGTACGCCATCTGAATGGATGAAGTAACGGTCAAATAAAGTTTGCAGACCCAAGTAAGTAAACTGGTTAGAGCGTTCCGGTTGAATCGCAGCAGCCAGTTTCGCCAGGTCAAAGTTCAGCAATTCTGGAGAAAGCAGCTCAAGCTCAATCCCTTTTTTCAGGTAAGTTTCCAGCGCATCGCCTTCAACTGTATCTACAGGTAGACCCAAGAATTTCAAACCAGTCGCAACCAGGTCATCACGCAATAAACGTGCAGTCACATATGTATAGTTAGGTTCTTGCTCGATACGGGTACGGGTCGCCATCATCATCGTGGTCGAGATGTCAGACTCTTTTACGCCGTTGTACAAGTTTTTCACGGTCTCATCGACAATCGCTTGTACATCAATCCCTTCAAGGCCTTCTGCTGCTTTAGTAACATGCGCAGTTAAAGCACTTAAATCTAGTGGCTTGAGTTTGCCTTCAGCATCAGTAATTTGCAGGGTCGGGTGATGATGTGCACCCAACTGTTTACGTGCTTCAGAACGTTGTTCACGGTAAATGACATAAGAGCGTGCAACTTTCTGTTCGCCCGTACGCATTAGCGCAAGTTCAACTTGGTCTTGAATTTCTTCAATATGAATCGTTCCGCCAGAAGGTAAACGACGTTTAAAGGTATTTAATACCATTTCCGTCAGTTGCTCGATACGATCATGGATCCGGCTCGAGTCAGCGCTTTGTTGGCCTTCAACCGCCAAAAACGCTTTACCAATTGCGACAGAAATTTTTTCTGCATCAAAAGCGGCAACATCACCGGTGCGTTTAATCACCTGAAGTTGACCAGGAGTTGAAGTGATTACGCTCATGTTAGCATAGCTCCATTGTCATCTATTTTTATGTTTATGGACCGTTTGAACTGGGCAAAATTCATGCCACAGTGTTTGAGGAATAAACACAAGACCTAGTGGTTTTAAAATTAATTGAACACAAGATACGGGAAAATTTAGGGTAGATCAATATTGACATTTAGCTAAATATTTTTCTTAAGTTGTGCTTTAATCCTTGTAAAAATATCGCTATTTTTATTGATTTTTGTATAAGCCTTATCAGGCAAGGCATAGCATAACAAAGTCAAAAGAAAGTGCTTATAGATAACACTGTGGATAACTAAAAAGTGCTGAATCAAGCAGTCATATTTTGTCCATGTAATAGTTGTGTAAATCGAAAATCAGATCTAAACCACTGTTTCAAGCATAATTGTCCAAAAAATGCACGATAAAATATTACAAAATGCTATCTTGATGTATCAGTTTGGTGAACGCTATCTTGTTTACAATGTAAACGTGTGTATATTGCAAGCATATTAAAAACGTATCTATTGGATTTCAAAAGGATACGCCTATAGCGTAGATCCACCAAATAAGGGGCAATACATGAGCCAAGAAGAAAAGTTACCCAAGATTTTAATTGTTGAAGATGACGAGCGTCTTGCTCGTTTAACGCAAGAATACCTCATTCGTAATGGACTTGAGGTGGGGGTAGAGCCGGATGGTAACCGTGCCATTCGTCGGATTATTGCCGAGCAGCCAGATATGGTGGTGCTGGATGTAATGTTACCGGGTGCTGATGGCTTGACCATTTGCCGTGAAGTGCGTCCACATTATCATCAACCGATTTTGATGTTGACTGCACGTACTGAAGACATGGATCAGGTTTTGGGTCTGGAAATGGGTGCAGATGACTATGTCGCTAAGCCTGTTCAGCCACGTGTATTGCTGGCGCGTATCCGTGCATTGTTGCGTCGTACGGACAAGGTGCCTGAAGATGAAGTGGCACAGCGCATCGAATTTGATGATCTGGTCATCGATAATGGCGGCCGTTCAGTGACCTTAAATGGCGATCTGGTTGATTTTACCAGTGCAGAATATGACCTGTTATGGTTGCTTGCATCGAATGCTGGCCGTATTCTCTCTCGCGAAGATATTTTCGAGCGTTTACGTGGTATCGAATATGATGGTCAAGACCGTTCAATCGATGTGCGTATTTCTCGTATCCGTCCAAAAATCGGTGACGATCCAGAAAATCCGAAGCGTATTAAAACAGTACGTAGTAAAGGTTATCTTTTCGTTAAAGAGACCAATGGTCTTTAAGCAAATGTGGTTTGTTGCTTGAACAAGCAGGATAAATTATAGGTGTTTAAACACAGTATATTTTTGCGTATATACGCAGGACTCGTCATCCTTGTCGTCTTGGTGGCGGTGTTCGGCTATCTGTTGGTACAGATTATCAACTATCAGCGTGCGCAAGAATATCGCGAATCCCTGACTGATGGTATGGCATATATCATCAGTGAAGGGGTTGCACGCCAGCCAAATCTCCAGCAAAAGATGGATTGGGTTTCTGATGCCTCCGATTTGCTGGAATTACCCATTCACTATGTAGAAGCCAGCAAGGTCGATATTACCCGTGCTGAAGGGCGCCGTATTGCCGAACGAAAAGCAGTGGTGCGCTGGGATGCCGAATCGGGTATTGCCTATATTGTGGTGGGGCTGCGTGATGACCCGGGTCATTACCTTTATATTAAGGCTGACAGTATTACTGAGCGCCAGATGAAAGCCTTACCCGTCTTTATTCTGGATTATCTGGTCTACTATCCAGGTCAGGAAAAAGAATACCTGGCTCGTATTCAGGATTATTTTTCTTATCCGGTTTCTATCGAAAACGTCCAGAATCTACCTTTGGACTCTGAACAGATTGGGCGTCTACGTCTGGATCACAGCATCATTTTATACCGCGATAATGCTTCTATCCGTGGCACCACGATTTCAATTATTTCACCGATTCCCGGTTCGACCTCGCAAGTATTGGTCATGGGGCCGGTGCCCCTGTTTAACTGGATGCCCTTCCAGTTGGCGACCGGTATTACTTTATTAAGCCTGTTTGTGTTGAGTCTGGGTGTTTATGGTCTGCTTGTGCCAATGCAGCGCAAGTTGCGTGAAGTCAGCTATGCCTTAAACAAAATGAAATCAGGTAACATGTCATTGCGTCTGCCTGTAGAAGGTAGTGATGAGATGTCTACACTGGCTTCCAGCTATAACAATATGTCAGATCATATCCAGCGTTTGATCGAAGCACAGCGTGAGCTGATGCGTGCGGTGTCGCATGAGTTGCGTACACCGGTGGCACGGATCCGCTTTGGTGTGGAAATGATGGCGGATGAAGATGACTACGATTATCGTCTGCAACAGGTTGAACAGATTGATAAAGACATTGAAGCGCTGAATACCCTGATTGATGAGATCATGACCTATGCCAAACTGGAACAGGGCATGCCGTCGATTGAGTTTGAGCAAATCGATCTGTATGACGTACTGAATCAGGTGGCACAAGAAACTGAAGCGCTGAAAACCCAGAAAATCATCGAATTACATCCAATGCCTGTTGCGGTCACAGTAGAGGCGGAGCGTCGTTATCTGCATCGTGTAATTCAGAATCTGGTCGGCAATGCTGTACGTTATTGCGATAATAAAATCTTGATTAGCGGCGGTCTGGATCAGGATGGTCAGGCCTATGTTTGCGTTGAAGATGACGGGCCGGGAATTCCAGAAATAGATCGTGCCCGCATTTTTGAAGCCTTTGCCCGACTGGATGATAGCCGTACCCGTGCGTCGGGTGGTTATGGTTTAGGTTTGTCGATTGTCAGCCGGATTGCGTACTGGTTTGGTGGCACGATTCAGGTGGATCAAAGTCCGACGCTGGGTGGTGCGCGTTTTACCATGACCTGGCCGGCACAACGTTATGTCAAGAAGAGTAAGCGCAAAATGCTGGAAAAAAAGCCAGAGGAAGCGAGTGATCATTTAGCTTGATATTGTGTAAATGATTTTGGTCATAAAAAAACGATGCATCAGCATCGTTTTTTATTGGAAGAGATTTTATTCCTGAATGGTCGCATCAGGTTCAATGAGTGATTTGCCCTCTTTTAAGCTTTGTAGCGCTTCAGGGTTAAAGTCGATCAACAGCTTGGTATTTTTCGCATCGACGTTATAGCGCTGAATCAGTTTCTGGTCGCCTGATAACGTTTCGACTTTATATTCGTCAGCGATATTCATAATGCCATCCAGATTGATGCTGGAAGAGGCGTGGTCCTCTTGAAAAAGTGCATGGATGTCACGTAAGTCAAAAGCGGCCTGGCTTATGTTAGGATTTTTCTGGATGTAATTTTCTATATGTCGAACCAGTAATTGAGCAAATAAAAAATAATTCGGCTTATGCGAAAAGCGTAGAGACATGCAAGGACTCCTTATTGTTACTTTATTAATGTCATGATGTGGTTTAGAAATAGAAATAACATATTCTGAATCTGTCCGTTGAGCATGTTGCAAAAAGACACAATTGCCAATCCAAGATTACCAAGTAGCTGCAGGGGGTAAAGCAATAGTTAGATGTAAAAAATCACATTAAATATCAAGTTAAATCAAATAGTTTGAAAGAAAAAAATAGTTGTTAAAATAAGTTTTTATCCGATTTAACTTGGATTCAATAGTGAAAAGGACTATATCTAAATGGGTGGGCGAGAAAAGCAACTTATCGATCAGCCTATTTTCTGGTAGCGCTATTTACAAAAAAATTAATAGATAATTAAAATTTAATTTAGGAAAACGATTAAAACGAATTCTGAATGATTAAAGTCAAATTAAATGCTGAAATGTCTAAAAAATCATCCCAAAGACTAAGGCTTATAAACTAGCAAGTGAAATCCAAAATCAGGTACAATTGGCGGGATTAATTTTGTGTTTGGTGTATTTGAAGGCCAATACATACATTCTTTGTTAACAAATAGGCCTGCCAGGAGTTATCCCCGCATGAGTGCTATTACTCCATACGAATGGGCAATTATTGCCTTCGTGATCGGCGTTACATTTTTATGCGTCTTTATGCTGACTGTCCCATTACTCCTCGGGGGTAAATCATGGGGCCGTGCCAAGCAGGAGCAGTTTGAGTCAGGTGTAGTTAGCGCAGGTGGAGCTCGTATCCGCTTGTCTGCAAAGTTCTATTTAGTTGCAATTTTCTTTGTGGTGTTTGATTTAGAAGCACTTTATCTATATGCATGGGCAGTTTCTGTTCGTGAGGTAGGTTGGATTGGTTTTGCAACTGCAGCTATCTTTATCATAGTTTTACTTGTTGGTTTGATTTACGAATTATCGACAGGCGCACTCAATTGGGCACCTTCAGACAGACGTAAGGCAGCAGGAATTAAAGCTAAGACTGGTTCGCCAAATATGGATCTTGCAGAAATTACGCGCTTCAACTCGATTGAAGAATTGGTGATGGATCCAACGGGTCAAATCCCGGCTCAATCATCTGGTTTTGTGAAAAAGTCACAAACTCAATTATCTGATAAGGAGTAAGACGGGATGAAATATACATTAACCCGTGCGAATCCGAATGCTGACCAATATCCACTTCAGGAACGTATTGTTGTAGAAGATCCGTTGCTAGAAGAAGAAGTGAATAAAAATGTATTCATGACTCGCTTAGAGGATGTGGTACATACAGCAGTCAACTGGGGTCGTAAAAACTCAGTTTGGCCATTTAACTTTGGTACATCTTGCTGCTACGTAGAATATGCAACGACCTTGACCGGCGTGCATGACTTGTCACGTTTTGGTGCCGAGGTTATCCGTGCTTCACCGCGTCAGGCGGACTTAATGATTGTAGCGGGTACTTGCTTCGTAAAAATGGCGCCAGTAATTCAGCGTCTGTACGAACAGATGCTTGAACCAAAATGGGTCATTTCAATGGGTGCATGTGCCAACTCAGGTGGTATGTACGATATTTATTCAGTCGTACAAGGTGTGGATAAAATCATCCCGGTCGATGTGTATATTCCAGGTTGCCCACCACGTCCTGAAGCTTTGATTCAGGCATTGATGCTGTTGCAAGACCAGATTCAACTAGAGCGTCGTCCGCTTTCTGCGGTGATCGGTGATGATCTTAAGCCAGTGTATAAGCCAAAGATGATGCCGGAACGTGACCGTAAGAAAGACCAGCGTGTTGCTGTGAAAAATCTGCGCTCAATGGATGAAATTAAATAATTTAAACGACAGGTTGTTTTGTTGTGCACCCGCTATGGGTGTAATTGTCGTTTAGATTGACTGAATTTGTATTAAATAGGAAGCCAAGCCAATGGCTGAAACTGACATTGCTATGCCAGAATCAACGCCTGTTGATTCACGCCCAGCATTTGCCATTATTGAAGAACTCAAAACCAAATTTGGTGAGAACTTCTTTGTGCAAACGACTTTCGAGGATTTCCCGACAGTCTGGGTTGAGCGCGCACGTGTACAAGAAGTTTTAATGTTCTTGCGTACAGTGTCACGTCCTTACGTGATGTTGTTCGACTTGTCAGCGGTAGATGAGCGTCTGCGTACGCACCGCGACGGTTTACCTGCGTCTGACTTCACCGTGTTCTATCACTTGTTGTCGCTCGAGCGTAATACTGACATTCGTATTAAAGTTGCCTTAGCAGAAAGCGATTTGAATCTTCCAACAGCAACCAATATTTGGCCAAATGCCAACTGGTACGAACGTGAAGCTTACGATATGTTCGGGATCAATTTCGAAGGGCATCCAATGCTCCGTCGTATCTTGTTGCCAACCTATTGGGAAGGTCATCCGCTACGTAAAGAATATTCTGCACGTGCGACTGAATATACGCCGTATTTGCAAGATAAAGCCAAACAGGACTACGAACAGGAACATCTTCGTTTCGTCCCTGAAGATTGGGGTATGAAGCGCGGCAATGCCGATGAAGACTTCATGTTCCTGAACTTGGGTCCGAACCATCCATCTGCGCACGGTGCGTTCCGTGTGATCTTGCAGCTGGACGGTGAAGAAGTGAAAGACTGTGTGCCTGACATCGGTTATCACCACCGTGGTGTGGAAAAGATGGCTGAACGTCAAACCTGGCATTCATTCATTCCGTATACAGACCGTGTCGACTACCTCGGTGGTTGTGCGCAAAACATGCCTTACGTGCTTGGCGTAGAGCAAATGGCGGGTATTACTGTACCTGACCGTGCGCAATGTATCCGCGTGATGATGTCTGAACTGTTCCGTATCAATAACCACTTGCTGTTCATTGGTACTGCGATTCAGGATGCCGGCGGTATGACGCCAGTCTTCTACATGTTTGCTGACCGTCAGAAAATCTATGACGCAATTGAAGCGATCACCGGTTACCGTATGCATCCGGCATGGTTCCGTATCGGTGGTACCGCACACGACCTTCCAAACAACTGGCAGCACCTGATTCGTGAAATCCTGGACTGGATGCCGAAACGTTTGAAGGAATATCATACTGCAGCGCTGAAAAACTCAGTATTTGTGGGTCGTACCCGTAATGTTGCGCAATACGATGCAAAATCTGCATTGGCTTGGGGTGTAACAGGTACAGGTCTACGCGCTACAGGTATCGACTTTGACGTACGTAAATACCGCCCATATAGCGGTTATGAAAATTATGACTTCGAAGTGCCGGTTGAGTACGAAGGCGATGCCTATGCACGTGTCATCGTTCACTACCGTGAAATCGAAGAATCACTGAAAATTATCAAACAATGTTTAGATAATATGCCGTCTGGTGCGTATAAAGCAGACCATCCACTGGCTGTTCCACCACCAAAAGACAAGACATTACAAGATATTGAAACCTTAATTACGCACTTCCTGAGCGTATCTTGGGGTCCTGTAATGCCGGCGGGTGAAGCATCTGTGATGGCGGAAGTGGTGAAAGGCGCGTCGAACTACTACTTGACTTCAGACAAGTCAACTATGAGTTACCGTACCCGTATCCGTACACCAACCTTCACGCATTTACAGCAAATGCCTTCTGTGATTAACGGCAGCTTAATGTCTGACTTAATCATTTATTTAGCGACCATTGACGTCGTAATGGCTGACGTGGATCGCTAAGGGGTAAACGCATTATGATGATTTTGACTGATAAAAAGCCACGTGTGAATGTTGAAGGAATTTTGACTGCGGACGAAATTCACGATATCGAACATCACATGGGGCACTACCCATACCCACGTGCAGCGTGTCTAGATGCGCTGAAGTGTGTACAACGCCGTAATGGCTGGGTAGATGATGCGCAAATGAATGCCATCGCACAAATGCTCAGCATGAGCGTTGCAGACCTTGAAGGTGTGGCAACGTTCTATAACCGTATTTACCGTCAGCCGGTCGGTCGTCACGTAATTTTATTATGTGATTCGATTGCGTGTTTCTTGATGGGTGCGGAAACTTTGGCAGAAGCATTCCAGCGCGAATTAGGCATTCAGTTTGGTCAAACGACTGCAGATGGTCGTTTCACTTTGCTGCCAATTTGCTGCCTGGGCAACTGTGACAAAGGTCCAACCTTAATGATTGATGAAGACACGCACGGTCTGGTTGAAGTGACTTCGGTGAAACAGCTGTTGGAGAAGTATGTATGAATACTGAACCAAAACCAATTTATGGCGACGGTAACCCGGAAACGCATCCATTAACATGGCGTTTAAGCAAACAAGCCAACGTGCGTAATGCAGATGATTACGAAGCGCTGGAAGGTTATGCAGGCTTTAAAAAAGCACTGACCATGTCGCCTAAAGATGTATTGGAAGTGGTTAAGGCAGCGACTGTTAAAGGTCGTGGTGGTGCAGGCTTCCCGGCAGGCATTAAATGGTCACTCATGGCGCCAAACGACAACTCAGGTCCACGTTACCTGATTTGTAATGCCGATGAGATGGAACCAGGTACCTTTAAAGACCGTTTGTTGATGGAAGATCTTCCTCATCAATTGATCGAAGGGATGCTGATTGCGGGTTATACGCTTGAAGCAACACACGGTTATATCTTTATCCGTGGCGAGTACATTGAAGCTGCTCAGTACTTAAATGAAGCACTTGAGCAAGTTCGTGCCAAAGGTTACTTAGGGGATAACATCCTTGGTACAGGCTGGAACTTCGAGTTACACGTGCATACCGGTGCGGGTCGTTATATCTGCGGTGAAGAGACTGCATTGATTAACTCGCTAGAAGGTCGCCGTGCCAACCCGCGTACTAAACCGCCATTCCCGCAAGTTGCAGGTGCTTGGGGTCGTCCTACGATTGTCAACAACGTAGAGACCTACAACAACTTACCAGCCATCATGCTGCGTGGTCCTGAATGGTATATCAACTTGTCTGCGGGTAAGTCGAAAGATCCAGGCACCAAGATTTATGGTGCATCAGGTAAGGTGAAATTCCCGGGTCTATGGGAGCTTCCATTTGGTACGACAGCACGTGAAGTGATTGAAGACCATGCGGGTGGTATGCGTGACGGCTTAAAGCTGAAAGCATGGTTACCGGGTGGTGCATCGACTGACTTCCTGGCTGCCGAGCATATTGATCTTCCTATGGATGCGGAAAGCATCATGAAGGCAGGTTCGCGTTTAGGAACTTGCTTATTGATGGTGGTAGATGAAACCCAATGTATGGTTTCAGCGACACGTAACCTAGAAGAATTCTTTGCACGCGAATCATGTGGTTTCTGTACGCCTTGCCGTGATGGCTTACCTTGGGCTGTGAAAGCGCTGAAAGCACTGGAAGATGGCACAGGTAAGAAAGAAGATATCGATCACTTACAAGAACTGACTCGTAAGCTTTGGATTGGTAAAACTTTCTGTGCCCACGCACCGGGTGCAATGGAGCCGCTTATGGGCGCACTCAAATATTTCCGTGGCGAATTTGAAGCGAAGGTTGTGAATGCCGCCGCTCAAACCAGCAACGTAGAACAAGCTTAAGGAATTCGACTATGGCTACAATTCATGTCGATGGCAAATCGTATGAAGTCAACGGCTCGGAAAACTTGCTACAAGCATGTTTGAGTCTTGGCATTGATATCCCATACTTTTGTTGGCATCCATCCTTAGGTTCTGTCGGTTCTTGCCGTCAATGTGCCGTGACCCAGTACGCGAATCCAGAAGATACGCGTGGCCGTTTGGTCATGTCATGTATGACGCCAGCATCTGACAATACCTACATCTCGATTGAAGACAAAGAAGCCAAAGATTTCCGTGCTTCGATTGTTGAATTCTTGATGACCAACCATCCGCACGACTGTCCAGTCTGTGAAGAAGGGGGTCACTGTCATTTACAAGATATGACTGTAATGACGCAGCATGACCGTCGTCGCTACCGTTTCACGAAGCGTACCCATTACAACCAGGAGCTTGGCTCATTCATTTCTCACGAAATGAACCGTTGTATCGCGTGTTACCGTTGTGTGCGTTATTACAAAGACTACGCAGGTGGTACGGACTTCGGCGTGTATGCCAATGCATCACGTGTGTACTTCGGTCGTCCTGAATCAGGTACTTTAGAGTCTGAATTCTCGGGCAACCTGACTGAAGTATGTCCAACAGGTGTATTCACCGACAAAACTCATTCGGCTCGCTACAACCGTAAATGGGACATGCAGTATGCGCCAAGCGTATGCCAAGGCTGTTCTTCAGGTTGTAACATCTCTCCGGGTGAGCGTTATGGCGAACTTCGCCGCGTAGAAAACCGTTATAACGGTGAAGTCAACCAGTACTTCCTATGCGACAAAGGCCGTTTCGGTACAGGTTATGTGAACCGTGAGGACCGTCCGCGTCAACCACAATTCCGTCAAGGTGCAACTGTTGAAACTGTTTCAGTGGATGCAGCACTAGACACGGTCATTGCAAATATCCAGGGCAAAAAAGTATTGGGTATTGGTTCACCGCGTGCATCACTTGAATCAAACTTCGCACTTCGTGAGTTGGTGGGTCAAGAGAACTTCTCAACAGGTCTATCTCAAAAAGAACAGAATCTGGTTGAGTTGGCAGCTTCTATCATGCAAACCGAGGGTGTTTACAACCCGAACATGCGTGAAATTGAAAGCTACGATGCTGTGTTAATTTTGGGTGAAGACCTCACACAAACTGCGCCACGTATGGCTTTATCTGTTCGCCAGGCTGCGAAAAATAAAGGCAAAGAGATGGCGGCAGAGCGCCGTACGCAAGAATGGTTAGCTGAGCCGGTACAACGTATTGCCCAAGATGCAAAATCTCCGATTTACATCCTGGCTGCGACACAAACCCGTTTGTCTGATGTTGCTGAAGGCGAAGTGGTTGCTTCTCCAAACGACATCGCGCGTTTAGGTTTTGCGGTTGCTGCAGCAGTTGCTGGTGAAACGATTCTTGGTTTAGATGACGATGCCAAAGCATTTGCACAAACCATTGCGGACACTTTAAAAGCTGCGAAGAAACCACTGATTATCTCGGGTACAAGCTTGCAAGATCCTGCCATTATGGAAGCTGCTGCACAAGTTGCACAGAATCTGGGTAATGCGGGTCTGACTTTGACGGTTCCTGAAGTGAACTCGATGGGTATGGCAATCTTTGGTGGTCAAAGCCTAGAGCAAGCATTTGCACAAGATTACGATACTGTGATTGTGGTTGAAAACGACCTTTACCGTCGTCTTCCTGCTGCACAGGTCGATGCTGCACTTGCAGGTAAAGATGTGATCGTACTGGATCACTCTGAAACTGCAACAGTGAAAAAAGCCGACATCGTACTTTCTGCTGCATCGTTTGCTGAAGGTGATGGTACTGTCGTTTCTCAAGAAGGCCGTGCACAACGTTTCTACCAAGTGTATGACCCAAGCTACTACAATCCTGAATTGGCGATCAAGGAATCTTGGCGCTGGTTACACGCTCTGGAAACAGGCGTAAAAGGCAAAGCGATTTCTTGGACTTTACTGGATGATGTGATCGAGTCAGTGGCGAAAAACGTTCCTGCGCTTGAAGGCATTCTGGATGTTGCACCTGATGCGGGCTTCCGTGTTCATGGCTTGAAAGTGGCACGTGAACCACGTCGTTACTCAGGTCGTACTTCAATGCGTTCGCCATTGTCTGTACATGAGCCGAAACAGCCTACAGATAAAGACTCCGCATTAACATTCTCGATGGAAGGTTATGTCGGAGACCAGACTCCATCTCCACTGGTTCCATTTGCATGGTCTGCAGGCTGGAACTCGCCACAAGCCTGGAACAAGTTCCAGGAAACTGTAGGTGGTTCACTCAAAGGTGGTGATTCAGGCGTCCGTTTATTCGACCGTTTGGCAAAACGTCCGGCACGTACATTCGTTGCACCGGCACCTGTTCTGGTCAATGCTGAAAGCTTCCGTCTGGTACCAATGCACCATATCTTTGGTTCAGGTGAATTCACGGTAAAAACACCAGCGATGGAAACGCGTATTCCTGAAGCGGTATTTGCAGTGGGTGAGCAGGATGCAGCGCGCCTGAATGTTCAAGATGGTCAGACAATCACGGTGAAAGCAGGTGAGACATCAATCGTTCTTCCAGTTCAAGTGATTGAATATTTACCGACAGGTTATATTGGCTACCCAATCGGTCTGGCACCGACGGTATCTCTTGCAGAGCCTGTTTCAGTCGCGGTAGGAGTGTAATTCATGGAACAAGAATTAATCCGTCAAACGCCGCTGTGGGCTGAAAACTGGCCAATTGCCTATTCAGTCATTCAAGCGATTGTGATCTTGCTGGTTGTAGTACTGATCGCTGCGTTGATGTCTTTTATTGAACGTCGTTTACTCGGCTTGTGGCAAGACCGTTACGGTCCGAACCGTGTTGGTCCGGGTGGTATGTTCCAGATTGTTGCCGACATGCTGAAAATCATGTTCAAGGAAGACTGGACACCTAAGTTTGCTGACAAATTGACTTTCCGTATGGCGCCAGCAGTTGCGATGGCAACTGCGGTGCTGTCGTTCATGGTTATTCCTGTATCACCTTATTTAGGTGTAGCAGACATGAACATCGGCCTGTTGTTCTTTATGGCAATGGCGGGTATTGCAGTTTATGCAGTCCTGTTCGGTGGCTGGTCATCAAACAACAAATATGCCTTACTGGGCGGTTTACGTTCTGCAGCTCAAACCATTTCGTATGAAGTGTTCTTGGGTATCTCGTTGATGGGTGTGGTGGCAATTGCCGGTTCATTCAACATGCGTGAAATCGTTGAAGCGCAAAAAGATGTCTGGTTTGTGATTCCTCAGTTCCTAGGTTTCTTGATCTTCGTGGTTGCAGGTGTGGCGGTAACGCATCGTCACCCATTTGACCAACCAGAAGCAGAACAGGAACTGGCAGAAGGTTACCATGTCGAATACGGCGGTATGAAATGGGGGATGTTCTTCGTTGCGGAATACGTCAACGTGGTACTGATCTCTGCATTGATCGTGACTTTATTCTTTGGTGGCTGGCTTGCGCCATTCAACCTTGATATTCCGTTCCTTCCAGCAGCATTCTGGTTCATTATCAAAACAGCATTCTTTGTAATGATGTTTGTACTGGCGCGTGGTTCTTTAATGCGTCCACGTTATGACCAGGTAATGAACTTTGGTTGGAAAATTTGCTTGCCATTGGCGTTGGTTAACCTTTTGGTAACTGGTGCTGTGATTCTGATGAATCAGGCCTAAGACAGCAGGGAGAACAAAATGTTTAAATTTCTAGCTGGATTCGGGTCAATCGTTCGTTCGTTGTGGATGGTGTTCAGCCACGCAACACGTAAACGTGACACCATTTTATATCCGGAAGTGCCGGCCGAAGAAATCGTGCCACCACGCTTCCGTGGTCGTATCGTATTGACGCGCGACCCTGATGGCGAAGAACGCTGTGTGGCATGTAACCTGTGTGCGGTTGCCTGTCCGGTAGGCTGTATTTCACTACAAAAAGCAGAACGTGAAGATGGTCGCTGGTATCCGGAATTTTTCCGTATCAACTTCTCGCGTTGTATTTTCTGCGGTATGTGTGAAGAAGCGTGTCCAACCACTGCGATTCAGATGACCCCGGACTTCGAGCTTGGCGAATATGTTCGTCAGGACTTGGTCTATGAAAAAGAACACCTGCTGATTTCTGGTCCTGGTAAATATCCTGACTATAACTTCTACCGTGTCACCGGTATGGCAGTTGCAGGCAAGGACAAAGGTCAAGCACAGCGTGAAAGTGCACCTGTTGATGTACGGAGTCTATTACCATGATGTGGCCATTTTATTTAATGGCCCTCGTGGCCATTGTCTCTACGGTTCGCGTTGTTACTAACGCGAATCCGGTACATGCTTTATTAAGCCTGATCGTGTCATTGCTTGCAGTTGCAGGCATGTTCCTGATCGTCGGTGCACCATTCGCTGGTGCGCTGGAAGTGATCGTTTATGCGGGCGCGATCATGGTGTTGTTCGTGTTCGTGGTAATGATGCTGAACCTGGGTGAGCAGACCGTTGAACAAGAACGTAAATGGTTGACTTCATCGGCTTGGGCTTATCCGGCGTTGATGAGCTTCCTGATCGGTTTGGTGCTGGTATGGGTATTAAACTCTGATTACACACAAGCTTCACTGGTAATGGGTACAGAAATGGTGGGCCCGAAAGCAGTGGGTCAAGCACTCTTTACGCAATACTTGTTGTTGGTTGAAGTTGCCGCGATGTTATTGCTTGCTGCCTTGGTAGCTGCATTCCATTTGGGTAAACGTGAACCAGATGCAGAAGAGGAAAAAGAATAATGGGCAACATCCCTTTAGAGCATGGTTTGATCGTTGCATCTATTCTCTTTGCACTGGGTTTTTACGGTGTAATGGTGCGACGCAACCTACTATTTATTTTAATGAGCCTTGAAATCATGATGAACGCTGCTGCTTTAGCGTTCGTCCTGGCGGGCAGTGCATGGGCACAGCCAGATGGTCAGATCATGTTTATCCTGATCCTGACGCTTGCTGCGGCAGAGGCTTGTATTGGTCTTGCGATCGTCCTTCAGTTCTATCATCGCTTCCATCACCTGGATGTGGATGCTGCTAGTGAGATGCGCGGATGAGTTATTTATATCTAACAATTTTATTTCCGCTCATTGGTTTTGTCCTGTTAGCGGCGGGGCGCAACAAGCTTCCGGAATCTGTTGCAGCGATGATTGGTGTGGGTGCAGTCGGTTTATCTGCACTGTTCGCACTGATTGCAGGTATGGACTTTGTGAATAATGGTTCAACTGCAGTAGTACAACATCTTTGGACTTGGTTCAGTGTTGGCAGTTTTGCTCCGGGCATCAGCTTGCAGCTGGATGGCTTGTCTTTATTGATGCTGGGCATGGTCACTGGTGTGGGTTTCTTAATTCACATCTTTGCATCATGGTATATGCGCGGTGAAGAAGACTTTGCACGTTTCTTCTCTTACTTCAACCTGTTCGTTGCCAGCATGTTATTGCTGGTATTGGGTGACAACCTGGCGTTGTTATTCTTGGGTTGGGAAGGCGTAGGTCTGTGTTCATACCTGTTGATCGGTTATTACTACCAGAACCCGGCAAACGGTCTGGCGGCAATCAAGGCATTTACTGTGACCCGTATTGGTGACGTATTCCTGCTGATTGCCATGTTCCTGATCTTCCAGCAATTCGGTACCTTGAACATTCAGTACATCGTCGAAAATGCGGCGACTGTAATGACGCAAAGTTCTTCATTGACCATCTGGACAGCATTGCTCTTATTCTTGGGTGCGGCAGGTAAATCTGCACAGATCCCGTTACAAACATGGTTAGCCGATGCGATGGCAGGTCCGACACCTGTTTCTGCATTGATCCATGCTGCAACAATGGTAACAGCCGGTGTTTACCTGTGCTGCCGTCTGTTCGCAGTCTTTGAACTTGCACCAGAAGTGATGGTATTTATTTCGATCACAGGTGCGGTGACCTTGCTTGTGGCTGGTTTTGCTGCACTGGTTCAAACCGACATCAAACGTATTCTGGCATACTCAACCATGAGTCAGCTCGGTTATATGTTTATGGCAGTCGGTGCTGAAGCATATCAGGCAGGTCTGTTCCACATGCTGACTCACGCATTCTTCAAGGCACTCTTGTTCTTGTCGTCTGGTGCGGTGATTCTGGCTTACCATCACGAACAAAACATCTTCAAGATGGGCGGTCTATTCTACAAGAACAAATTCCTGTTTGCATGTTTCGCAATTGGTGGCGGTGCATTGGCAGCGATTCCATTCCTGACCATTGGTTTCTTCTCAAAAGACGCGATTCTTGCTGCAGTCTGGACGCAAAGTCATATTGCTGGTTTACCAGTGTATAACACGCTGTACTGGGTCGGTGTTGCAGGTGCTTTCTTAACCTCGATTTATACCTTCCGCTTAATCTGGGTTGTATTCTTCGGTAAAGAAAACACGCCTTATCATGAAATCAAAGGTGCAACATACTGGGCGCCACTGGCGATTCTCGCTGTACTTTCAACAGGTCTGGCGATCGTACTAAAAGCACCGGTAATGAGCATTCTGGATGCTGCACGAATTCCAGCCTTCATTATTCCTGAAGCGCTTGAAGCAGGTGCACATGGTGCTGAATACATCGCAATCGCTGTTGCGTTAACAGGTCTTGCAGTGGGTGTTGTGTTGTTCGCTTTTGCTTACAATGCAGTCAAACGTTTTGCAGCCACTTCTGTAGGTGCTGGCCTGGTCAATATCTGCCGTAATGCATTAGGTTTCGATACGCTGTATGACATCATTTTCGTGAAGCCATATTTATTGTTCGCGAAAATCTTTGGTCGTGATCCAATTGATGGCCTATGGCTGGTACTTCCTGCACTTGTTAAAGGTGGTCACAGCTTTACAAGTTCACGTCAAACCGGTTCACTGCGTGAATATGCATCTAGTATGGGGCTCGGTGTCGTTGTCCTACTGATGATCTTGATCGTGATTCAGGTCGTGGGGAAATAAAATGGAAGCTCCAAACAATATTATTTTGCCGGCTCTGATCCTCATTCCGTTCATTGCAGGTTTCATATGCTGGTTGGTCGATAAACTCGACCAACACTTGCCGCGTTATATCGCGCTGATCGGTATGCTGGTGACGTTGGTCTTGACCATCGTCCTTTGGCAGACTGGTACTTATAACTATGAATTAGGCGGTGCTGCACCTTCGTGGGCTGCCGAATTCAAATTGCCTTGGATTCAAACTCTGGGTATTAACATTCACTTGGCAGTGGATGGTTTATCACTTCTTATGGTTGGCTTGACTGCACTCCTGGGTGTGTTGGCAGTCGGCTGTTCATGGGGCGAGATTCAAAAGAACGTTGGTTTCTTCCACTTGAACCTTTTATGGTCGTTGGGTGGTGTCATCGGTGTCTTCCTGGCGATTGACCTGTTCCTGTTCTTCTTCTTCTGGGAGATGATGCTGGTACCGATCTACTTCCTGATTGCCCTTTGGGGTCATAAAGGGGCCGAAGGCAAGTCACGTGTTTATGCAGCTAACAAGTTCTTCATTTACACGCAGGTTGCCGGTTTGGTGATGCTGATTGGTATCTTGGGTCTGGTGACTGTGGGCTATACCATGACTGGCGAAATCCGTTTCGACTACAACTATTTGTTAGGTGTGGCGAATACGCTTGATGCTCAGGCGCCAGCGGTGGCTTATGCGTTCATGATCTGTTTATTCATCGGTTTTGCGGTAAAACTTCCAGTTTTCCCATTACACGGCTGGTTACCAGATGCGCATGCGCAAGCACCAACAGCGGGTTCTGTCGATCTTGCTGGTATCTTGATTAAGACTGCGGCGTACGGTTTATTACGTTTCGTGATTCCGTTCTTCCCGGCAGCGTCTGCACAGTTTGCAGACTTCGCAATCATTCTTGGTTTAATCGGTATTTTCTACGGTGCTTGGTGTGCTTTCCAGCAAACCGACATGAAACGCCTGTTGGCTTATACCTCTATTTCACACATGGGCTTCGTTTTACTTGCGATCTACGCAGGTAACATCCTGACCTTCCAAGGTCTGATGATCATGATGTTGGCACATGGTATTTCATCTGCTGCACTGTTCATTATGTGTGGTCAGGTATATGAGCGTGTGCATACGCGTGATATGCGTTTGATGGGTGGTATGCGTGGTCAATTCCCGTATCTTGCATTCTTCCTGATGTTCTTCGTTGCGGCGTTGGTTGGTATTCCAGGTCTAGGTAACTTCATTGGTGAGTTCCTGATCCTGATGGGTGCTTATGCGAAATTCCCGGCGTTTACCATTCTTGCGGCAATCAGCTTGGTATTTGCGGGTCTGTACGGTCTGATCCTGATTCACAAAGCCTTGTTTGGTGTACCAAATGAAGCGCAACAGCAGCATTATACAAATCCGTTAAAAGATCTAAATGCACGTGAAATCGCATTATTGTTGATCTGTGCGTTTGGTCTACTTTGGCTTGGTCTATATCCACAAAGCTTCCTTGACGTTTCTAACTCAAGCATGGCGTGGTTAGCGAATAGCTACATTCCAGTTCAAGAAGTGGTTGAAGTTGCTGATCAAGTAACGACTCAACTTGAAAATGTGGAGATCCAATAAGCCATGAACTTCACAATGTCTTTTTCTGAGCTTATGCCTCTAGCACCTGTGATGATCGTGTCGTTAACTGCGATCGTCGTGATGTTGCTGACCGCAATCAAGCGTAACCATAACCTGGTGGCTACTACCACGGTGATTGGTTTAAACCTTGCTGCGTTCTATATCATTTTCGTTTTATTGGCGGGCGTATTTGCACCTGCCAACGTGATGAATCTGTTCATCGTAGATCCATTTACGATGCTGTACCAGTTTGTGATCCTGGTTGCTGCACTTGCATGTGCAACGCTATCTCACGCGTATATCGAAACCTATAAAGATAACCGTGAAGAGCTGTATATCCTGATGCTGACATCCGTTGCGGGTGCCATGCTAATGGTAGCTAGCTCACACTATGCATCATTCTTTATTAGCCTTGAGTTAATGTCGATTCCTGTATATGGCTTGTTGGCATATACACATCAACGTTCTCAATCGCTTGAAGCGGGTGTGAAATATCTGGTGCTTTCAGCAACTGCGTCTGCAATGCTGCTCATGGGTATGGCATATATTTATGCATATACAGGTACTTTAAGTTTCGTTGCTGAACCAGGCAAACTGTTTACCGTATTCAGTCAACCGGCTGTCGTGATTGGTCTGGCTTTAATTGTATTTGCTGTGGCATTTAAATTATCGCTTGCACCATTCCACAAATGGACACCAGACGTATACGCTGGTGCACCAGCGCCAATCGCGACTTTCCTTGCGACAGTTGCAAAAGTGGCGATGATTGGTCTTTTTGTTCGTTATGCATTGTCTTCAGGTTTAATTTTGGCAGACAGCTTCGTCACCATCATTTCGATTATTGCGGTTCTGTCTATCCTTGCAGGTAACTTGCTGGCGGTTCGCCAAGTGAACTTGAAACGTATCTTGGCATACTCTTCAATTGCACACTTTGGTTATTTGCTGGTTGCCATCGTAAGTTCACGTAATACGGATTTCTTACAAGTTCAAGGTTTCGCGACTTTTGAAAGTGTAAACGTCTACGTGATTACTTATGTATTAACCACGATCGGTGCGTTCGGTGTTGTTACGCTGATGTCTAGTCCGTATAACAATACGGATGAGGCGGGTAGTCTGGCTGAATACCGTGGCCTGTTCTGGCGCCGTCCAGTATTGACTGCTGTATTGACAGTGATGATGCTGTCTCTTGCAGGTATTCCTTTAACTGCCGGCTTTATCGGTAAGTTCCTGGTGATTAAAACTGCGGTTGCAGGCGAAGCCTGGTTCCTGACTGCTATGGTCATCCTGGGTTCTGGTATCGGTCTGTACTACTACCTGCGTGTGATGGTTGTGCTTTACATGACACCACCTGAAACACCACGTCTAGATGCGGTGAATCATTGGGGTCAAAAAGTGGGAGGTATCATGGTACTTCTTGCTGCGCTTGCGGTACTTGTGATCGGTGTCTACCCAGATCCGGTGATTGCAGTATCTAAATATGCATTCTTTGCCATGTCACCTGAATTGCAACAGTTCATTTTCACTTTGGTTCAAAGTGGTTTTAACTAATATCTGCAAAGATTGACGTTATTACAAAAAAGCCTCCATGATTGGGGGCTTTTTTATTTATACAAATCAATAAAAGCCTTTATAATAGCGGAAATTTATCTTTAACCTTTTAGGTGTTCTCCCGTGGCAATCCATGAAATCCGTCATCCACTCATTCGACATAAGCTTGGTTTACTCCGTCGTGCAGATATCAGTACCAAGAATTTCCGTGAGTTAGCTCAAGAAGTGACCATGCTTCTGACTTATGAAGCAACTAAAGACCTGCCAATGGTTGAACATGATATTGATGGCTGGAATGGTGCTGTTACAGTTGACCGTATTGCGGGCAAAAAAATCACGGTTGTGCCAATTCTACGTGCCGGTATTGGAATGCTTGACGGTTTCCTGAACCTGATTCCAAGTGCAAAAGTATCGGTACTTGGTTTAGAGCGTGATGAAGAAACTCTGGAAGCACGTACCTATTATAAAAAACTGGTTCCAGATGTACAAAACCGTATCGCGATGATCATTGATCCAATGTTGGCGACAGGTTCTTCTTTAGTGGCTGCAATTGATGTACTGAAAGCCAGCGGCTGTAAAGACATTCGTGTGATGGTTCTGGTTGCTGCACCAGAAGGCATTAAGCGCGTAGAAGCTACGCATCCGGATGTGGTGATTTTTACTGCTTCTATCGATAATGGCTTAAATGAAAATGGTTATATCGTTCCAGGTCTTGGCGATGCTGGCGATAAAATCTTTGGTTCAGTTCAAAAAGACTAATTTTTGAATATGATGAAAAAAGAGGCTACTACAGCCTCTTTTTTATATAATGTAGACAGGGCATTTTCAGGATAGGACAATAGCATGAAAGATGAATTGTATCAGGGCAAAATCAAACAGTATGACCCTGCCAAAGGTTTCGGTTTCATTGGCTGCGCTGAGGGAGATGTCTTCTTCCATATTTCAGACTTCCCTGCGGCAGAAGGCGAGCCAAAACGCAATGAACGCGTGAAATTTAATGTTGTTGAAAATGGCGATAAGTACAAAGCGATCAAGATTGAACGTGTCGAAGACAACTCAAAAAAAGCTAAAAAAACCAAAGTGGCGACACACAATAAATCAATTACATCGGCATTGTTAAACAACTTCCGCGGTTAATAGATAATCTTCATACTTAAATCGTGTTGAGTCACATTTAAAAAGAGGCTTTCGAGCCTCTTTTTTTATAGTGCCACCGCTTACATATTCAAAGAGACAGACAGCACATAAAAAATCCACCAAACAGCAACAATGCTGAACATTTCCTTTGGCTTAGAATACAAATTAAATGAATTCTATAGAGATAAATGTCATGTTTACGGATGGGAAAATTAAAACTTACGATTCCGAACGTGGTATGGGTACTTTGGAGTTGATAGGGGAAGCTCAAGATTTAAGTTTCAAGTTACAGGATTTACCTTCGCCTGAAATTGAGCCACAAATTGGAGAGCGGCTTAAATTTAGAATCATTCCCCAACAAGAAAGCATGACCTTAGACAACATGGTACGTCTAGATATTAAAGCGCAGGATGAATTTGTGCCAGAAGTCGTCGCCTTGCAATCCTTGGCACCCACAGTCGCTGTTCCTGTACGTAATTCACTTTTCTTTAGTCCGACCCTATGGCTGGCATTGGCATCAGCTGTTGGTTTTATGATTTTTGGCGAAGTATAAATAAAAACAGAAATTTTAATTTTTTACTTTTAACTAGGGATCTATTCTTCCGCCATAAGATGCACTTCTAGTTTTTATGTTTCTGCTTTAGAGAATTTTACAAAAGATTTTCAGTCTCTTTTTGATTACAATCATAAAAAATATTAAAGATAAGAGCGAATTATGTTTCAAGAGGGGAAAATCAAAACCTATAACGAAGATCGTGGTTTTGGTTTTATTCAGATCGAAGGGCAATCCAAAGATTTATTTTTCCATGTCAAAGACTTTCCCAATAAAAATATTCCGCCAAAAATGAGGGAAAAATTAAAGTTTTTGATTGTGGAAGATAATGGAAAGTTTAAGGCAAACCATATTATTCGCTTGGATATTAAGCAAGAAGTTCCTGTTACACAAAACAATGATCTACATGGAGATACTGAAACCAGAGCTTCTCTACGTTATGAAAAGAAAAAATCATCAACTACATCAAAAATAATCACAATATCAGGACTGGTGATTATGGTGATTCTTGCTGTTCTTGTTTATAACAAATACCAAAGCTACCAAGTTCAAAAACAGCAAAAGCTGGAAGGACTGATGGTAGAGCAGCAACGAATTGTCGCTGAACAGCGAGCAGCGCAAGGTGATCTACCTATGCAAGGATTATCTGAGCAGGGTAGGAAGAACCTGGAAAATCGCGGCACTGAGTTAATAAGCCAAAGTAACCTCGTTAATCCGAAAACTTCAGAAACGGCTTCACCATCTGTCTCTCAATTTAAATGCGATGGTCGGGAACACTGTAGTCAGATGGGTTCTTATGAGGAAGCATTATTTTTTATTCGTAACTGTCCAAATACCAAAATGGATGGTGACGGAGATGGGATACCATGTGAAAGTCAGTTTTGATAAATCATAAAAAAAGCACCTTATGGTGCTTTTAATATTTTAGCTTTCACAAAAATTCATAAAGGCTCTCAGACCTGGACCCTGATATTTCTGGCGATGTACCAGCATGAATAGAGGACGAGTCAGCGACCAGAATGGTGTATCCAGAATCACCAATTGACCTTTTTCACGTAAAGGCTCAATCGCAAGTTTGGAAATACAGGACATACCGATTCCACCTGCTACGATTTTTAAAATCGCCTCATTATGACCGAGTGTTAGACGGATATTGGCATCCGGCACATCTTTTAAGATGGCATTATCAAACACTTCACGGGTACCTGAACCTTCTTCACGCAAAATCCATTCAACAGATTTGAAATCTTCAGCGGTTAGTTCACGGTTCAATTGCGCAAGAGGATGATCCGGTGCACAGCATACGGCCAGCTCATCATCACGCCAATGGATACATTGGAGCTGTGGCAGATGACAGGAACCTTCAATTAAGGCAAGATCCAGCTGGAACTGATTCACCGCTTCAATCATTTGACGGGTATTACCGACTTGAAGCTGTAAATGTGCTTGTGGCTTGATTTTCAAGAAATCGGCCATCAGGTCAGGAATCAGGTAATCTGAAATCGTCAGGGTTGCACCTAAACGTAAATCTATACTTTGAAGCTCACCTTTAGCGACTTGTTCAAAAGATTCACAACGACCTAAAATTTCCAGGGCTTGAGGGAGAAGAAAGCGCCCTAGGTCATTTAGCTGTAAACGTTTGCCTAGACGGTCAAATAGTGGAGCACCCAGACCATCTTCCAGATCTGCTAAAGCCATACTAGCCGCACTTTGTGTAAGCTTGACGGCATCGCTAGCCTTCGTTACGGTACCCTCTTGTGCCACTGCTACAAAAACAGCCAATTGGCGTAAAGTCATGCGCATGAGTAGAGCCTTAACATTTAAAAAATATTAATAAATTATGTTGCCATGCTACCATGAGCACAGTCTTTCATGCCACGTTGAAATCATGTCAATTGAAAAATTTACCCGAGAAAAAGTTTTATCTGTACACCGTTGGACCAATACATTATTTAGTTTTACGATGACACGCCCGGCACATTTCAAATTTACTGCAGGGCAGTTTGCGCGTATTGGTTTACAAGTGGGGGATGAACTAGTGGTTCGTGCCTATTCGGTAGTGTCATCTCCTTTTGATGAAACTCTGGAGTTTTTCTCGATTGTCGTTCCAGAAGGTAAATTTACTTCCAATTTACAGCACCTCAAAGTCGGGGATGTGCTGCATCTGGAAAAAATTCCTTATGGTTATCTGACTCTGGCACGTTATCAATTGCCTTTGCCTAAAGACTTGTGGTTACTGGGTACCGGCACGGGGCTGGCACCGTTTATTTGTATGTTGCAAGACTTTGAAACTTGGAGCAAATACGAAAAAATCAATCTGGTTTATAGTGTGCGCACCCGGGCAGAACTCGCTTATGTAGACCGGATTCAGGAAATCGCCGAGACCTTTGGTGAAGGACATACCGGTTTTAAGTTTATCCCGATTATTACCCGTGAGCCTGATGCACCTTTGCACGACCGTTTACCGATTTTGATTGCCAATGGTGAGCTGGAAAAGGCAGCAGGTATCGCGTTTAATCCGGAAACGACGCATGTCATGCTTTGTGGTAACCCGGATATGGTCGATGATACCAAAGAAGCCTTAAAAGCTCGTGGCCTGACCATGAACCGTCGTGGTGAAGGAAATATTGCGGTCGAGAATTACTGGTAAGGTTGAAGGATTTATGAGCAAAACCCCCTGCTTGAAGGCAATGCGGTTCCTTTAACAGGAGCGGCATTGTGATCTAAGGGATAACGGTTTTTTAACATTTTGACTCTCCGAAGCCTTGTAGGCCTCTCTAAAACAAACTACCTATCCCCTGTCTAAGTTCCGACAGCCCAGCCGGATAATGCTCTTGTCCCCAGTGCTGATCGGTCTGGTGAAATAGCCACTCCACAGAATCTGCACCAAGATGTTTACGTGTATTGGTTAGACTAATGCGCGTCAGCAAGTCATAAGAGGCTAACCACTGAGTGCAAATATTGAGTCTTCTTGCTGCTTCATGGATGAGGACATCACGGAAAATCGCCATTCCAAGAACCAGCCAAAGTACCTGATCCGCAGGCAAGCACCGCCTGCGAATAGTCGCGGGACTGCTCAACCTGAGTGTGGACTTGACCCACTCAACGGGGATATTGTGAATAAGAGTACTCAGATTCGAGAGCTTAAACAGATTGTTAAGATCTAAAATATCCTGCTGAAATACCATAAAAAAATCCGATGCCAAACCTGACATCGGATTCTCTAATGAATTCCAAAATGATTCAAATGCTTAAGTAAACAGCATTGCCCATTGCGGAGGTTTTTTCGATTCAAGCTTAATGCACAAACATATCCATTGATTCACGGATTTCCTGAATGGCGGTTTCGACATCGGGACTGAGCCAGGTCGGTTCAAAAAATCCGGCATAGTGCTCAATACGGTCTGCAGGCACCACCAGGCGCACTGGACAGTCTTCTTCCAGTAAACGCCATGGAATAATCGGCACTTCATTATCCAGCCATGCTGTCACATCTCGAATATCGATAATCATCGCATTCACACAGTCCGGAAAAGGCATCACGGAAAATTCTTCGGTACGACGACGGAAATATTCCAGATCCTGCCAGCGAAGCAGGAAGCTTGGCTTACTAAATTCAATAATTCCAATCAGATGCTGATCGCGGCTGTAGTGCAGCATGCATTGATGTGTGACGTCAGTATCAAGATCAAGCGATACACTTTGTTGACGATACGCCATATAACTCGGGTGTATAAATGAGAAGGTGGATAATTATAACGCATTTCAGCGCTGAAAGGCAGCGTCTCAACCGTCTTCACTAAAGCCTGCGGAACTGGTATGGCTTATGCATATCTTCAGGGAACAATGATAAAAACAACGAGGTTGCTATGTCAGAGTCAAAAAGTGTGATTGATACCAGTGTGACTGAAACAGAAGTACAGGAAGATTATTTTGCCTTGCGCCAGCTCAAGAAAGGCGCCGTAGGTTGGCTGCTTCTCGTCGGTCTGGGAGTAGCTTACGTAATTTCCGGTGACTTCGCTGGCTGGAATTTTGGTCTGGAACAGGCGGGTTGGGGAGGCATGTTTATTGCGACCATTGTAGTGGCATTTATGTATCTGTGTATGTGTCTGGCCATGTCCGAAATGTCGACCATGCTGCCGACTGCAGGTGGGGGTTACAGTTTTGCTCGTACTGCTTTTGGTCCCTTTGGCGGCTATCTGACCGGGAGTGCCATCCTGATTGAATATGCCATTGCTCCGGCAGCAATTGCCTGTTTCATTGGTGCCTATTGCGAAGCCTTGTTTGGTATTGGCGGCTGGATCATTTATCTGGTGAGCTATCTGGTTTTTATGGGCTTGCATCTGAAAGGTGCTGGTGAAGCACTCAAGATCATGTTCGTGATTACCGCAATTGCTGCGGTCGCCTTAATGGTGTTCATCTTTGGCATGTTGCCTCATTTTAATAGTGCAAACCTGTTTGATATTGCGGTCAGTACAGAAGCTGCGGGTGCAAGCAGTTTCCTGCCATTGGGCTATCTGGGTATCTGGGCAGCAGTGCCTTATGCGATCTGGTTTTTTTTTGGCAGTTGAAGGTGTCCCGCTAGCAGCCGAGGAGGCCAAAGAGCCAGCCAAATCCTTGCCGCGTAGCCTGATTGGTTCCATGCTGATCTTGGCATTCTTTGCGCTAAGTATCTTGTTACTCGGTCCTGGCGCAGCAGGTGCAGATACGCTTAAAGATTCTGGTGCACCGCTGGTGGATGCCTGGGTGGAAGTCTATGGTGCCAATACTTGGATGGCGAGTTTTGTGAATTTTGTCGGGTTGGCAGGTTTGATTGCCAGTTTCTTCTCGATTATCTATGCCTATTCCCGTCAAATTTTCGCGCTTTCACGTGCCGGTTATTTACCGAAAAAATTATCTTTGACCAACAGCAATCATGCACCTTATTTGGTCATCATTATTCCGGGGATTATTGGCTTCCTGTTATCCCTTTCGGGTGAAGGTGATTTGCTGATTCTGATGGCGGTCTTTGGTGCTACCATTTCCTATGTTTTGATGATGATGTCATACATCAAACTTAAGTTATCCAGACCAAATCTGGCGCGTCCGTATAAAGCACCGGGTGGTATTGTCACGGCATCGATTGCTTTAGTACTTGCAGCCATTGCAGTGGTCGCAGGCTTCCTGGTCGATCCAAAAGTCTGGTTAATGGCAGCCGCTATTTACGTGGCACTGTTCTCTATTTCCTACTGTATAGCCGTCATCATCTGGTGGCCGGTACACCGGAAGAAGAATTTGTCCGTATCGAGGCAGCAGAAAAGGAATTGAAATAAACCATCTTGCAGGGAGAATACGCTTATGCTGTATCAGATCAATGTGGCCAGTCAGCATTATGTCTTTGAGGATTTAAAAACCTTATTGGCCAAGGCTACGCCTGAACGTTCTGGTGATCAGCTGGCAGGGATTGCGGCCGTGGATGCAACCGAGCGTGTCGCTGCACAAATGTGTCTGGCAGAGGTACCGTTACAGCAGTTTTTGCAAGAAGCAGTGGTTCCTTATGAAGATGATGAAATCACCCGCCTGATTCTGGATGAACATGATGCTGATGCCTTTTATCCGATCTCGCATTTTACTGTCGGAGATTTCCGTAACTGGCTGCTGAGTGCAGATGCCACCACAGAAAAACTTGCTGCTTTAAAAATGGGCCTGATTCCGGAAATGGTGGCGGCAGTGAGCAAAATTATGCGCAATCAGGATCTGATTCTGGTGGCAAAAAAATGTCGTGTAATCACACGTTTTAGAAATACCATTGGTCTGGAAGGTCATCTGTCGACACGTTTGCAGCCGAACCATCCGACTGATGATTTGATGGGAATTTCTGCATCTATTCTGGATGGGCTGATGTACGGTAATGGAGATGCGGTCATCGGGATTAATCCGGCCACAGATAATCTGCAGAATTTGACTGAGCTGCTCAAACTGCTCGATCACGTTATTCAGGAATATGAGATTCCGACTCAATCTTGTGTTTTGACCCATATTACTTCTGGCATTCAGCTGGCAAATAAAAATGTTCCGATTGATCTGATGTTCCAGTCCATTGTGGGAACCGAAAAAGCCAATAGCGGTTTCGGGATCAATCTGGCGCTGTTGCAGGAAGGTTATGAGGCCGCTTTAAGCCTGCAACGCGGCACCGTGGGCCAAAATGTCATGTATTTTGAAACCGGACAGGGCAGTGCCTTGTCTAGCAATGGCCATCATGGCGTGGATCAACAGACCGTGGAAGCACGTGCCTACGCCGTGGCGCGTAAGTTTAATCCCTTGCTGGTCAATACCGTGGTCGGCTTTATCGGACCGGAATATCTGTATAACGGCAAGCAGATTATCCGGGCCGGGCTGGAAGATCATTTCTGTGGCAAGCTGCTCGGTGTACCAATGGGCTGTGATATTTGCTACACCAATCATGCCGATGCCGATCAAGATGATATGGATGTACTGCTGACCTTGCTTGCCAATGCCGGACTGAATTTTATTATGGGTATTCCCGGTTCAGATGACGTGATGTTGAACTATCAGACGACCTCCTTTCATGATGCGCTCTACATCCGGCAATTACTGGGATTAAAACCGGCACCCGAATTTGACTACTGGCTGGAGCATCAGGGAATTTTGGCGCAACAGTCTAATCAGTTGCACTGGCCGACCGAATTGCCGAAGCAATTTTCACGTCTGATCTTGTCTTGAAGAAGTGCTATGAAACTAATTGCTGATGTGAAATTTGAGTCTCAATTGCAGGATAATCCCTGGCAGAAGTTAAAAGCCTTTACTGATGCACGGATTGCCTTAGGTCGAACTGGGGGCAGCTTGCCGACTCGACCAAGTCTGGAATTTCAACTGGCGCATGCCCAGGCCAAAGATGCGGTACTGAAGCTACTTGATATCAAAGCCTTAAAATCAGATTTGAGTAAAACCGGACTGCCCATTCTGGAAATTGAAAGCCAAGCTGTGGAAAAGGATCTTTATCTGAAGCGTCCTGATCTGGGGCATGTTCTTTCAGAGCAGTCCAAAACCAGGTTGCAGCAATACCGAGCCGAACATCAGCAACATTGGGATGTAGCCATTGTGCTGGGAGATGGACTATCAGCACGTGCCATTGAGGAAAATAGCCTGCATTTTATTCCGGCCTTGCTAGAGGCATGCAAAGAACAAGGCCGGCAGATTGCCCCCTTAGTGATTGCCCGTGGCAGTCGTGTGGCACTGGGTGATGAATTGGCAGAAATTTTACAGGCGAAAATGCTGGTCATGCTAATTGGCGAACGGCCAGGTTTGAGCTCACCGGACAGTATGGGAATTTATTACACTTATAATGCTTTTAAAGGGTGTCATGATGCCTTGCGCAACTGTATTTCCAATGTCCGTTCTGCGGGCTTGGCCTATCCACTGGCTATCCAGCGACTGGTCGCATTGATGCGTAAATCCTGTGAGTTACAGCTTTCAGGGGTGCAGTTGAAAGATGAACACGAAACCCCAGTCGATATGCAACATAGCCCAGCCAAACGGCTATTTTAAAGTAGCATCTAGCAGAGAATTCTGATGGATTAGTGACTTACATCCCGTCACCATCTCACCATGTTTTGTCACAGAAGCCCTATTCACAGCTTGTTATTCTAAAAATCTACTTATGAATAACAAAGAGTGAGGATGGTTATGGTCGATGATTTCAATAAAAAACCACCTTTAAATCATCAGGCAGACGTGACGCAGAAAAAGCGTATCCCTGTTTATATCTTGATTTTGGTCGGTATTTTTTTACTCGCACTACTGTTCTATATGTTTGCTGACATGAATCCAGATGCGAATGATGCTCCTGCAGGACATCCAAATCCCAATGTACAGCCTGCTACCCCAAATAATTCAACTCCAGTCGGTGAGCCTACACAAGGCACCGCCACCATGAATGATGGAACGGAAGCTACAGCAACCGTGGGTGATGGCACAGAAGCAACAGCAACTGCGACTGATGGACAGGCGACTCAATAACTGAAAATACCTGAAAAGCTCTAGTGAACCACTGGGGCTTTTTTGCAATGGATGGTGATGTTTTAAGGTAGTGCCATCTACCTGGCTTGAGCCTGAAAACATCAAATCTAATATGAATCCGGAAAAAGAAGGGGCTGATTGTTTCAGGGAGATGCCCCCGATTTCAGATAAATAGCTTAATAACAAAGAGGGTAGAACAACATGAATGATTATATGAGAAGCCCGCGTGGTGGCTTCGATGCCATGTACTATTGGGATCAGTTCCATCCCATTCTTAGTGCAATTGCCATATTAGTAATTGGCTGGATCATTGCGTTACTGGTCTCGGCAGGCGTTAAAAAGCTCTTGCAAAAACTGGGCACCAATACACATTTAAATACGGCGACAGGTCATCACTCCAATGTGGAGAGCATTATCGCCCGCGTCGTGTTCTGGATTATTCTGATTATTGCCGTGATTGGTGCGCTGAACGTGCTCAATCTTACCAGTGTCAGCGGTCCATTCAGTAATATGATCCAGCAGTTCCTGTTATTTATCCCGCAGTTACTAGGTGCAATTGCAGTCGGATTCATAGGTTGGATTGTGGCCAATCTGGTGAAGATAGGGCTACAAAAACTGCTAGACCGAACGCAACTCGATGAAAAACTCAGTGCTGAAGTCGGTGTCAGTCCGATTAGTAAAAACATCAGTGAAATTGCTTACTGGTTAATTTTATTACTGTTCTTGCCAATCGTGCTGTCTATTCTGGGTCTCAACGGTCTGCTGTTACCAGTTCAGAATATGCTGACCGATGTTGTTAGTTACTTACCAAACATCTTCATTGCTGCAGTCATCATTTTTGTCGGTTATATCCTGGCGAAAATTGTGCGCGGTATTGTTGAAGGACTATTAAACAGTCTGAACGTACAGCAACATGCTGAAAAAGTAGGCATCTTCAAAAACTCGAATGTTTCTCAGGTGATTGGTTCATTTATCTTCGCCGTGGTGATCATTACGGCACTGATCATTGCATTTGAAGCATTGGGTATCGAGGCCATTTCTCAGCCTGCTACAGCCATGCTATATGAAATCATGAATGCCATTCCGAATATTATCGCTGCTGCGTTGATTCTGATTCTGGCGTATGTGGTCTCTAAACTGGTAGCACGTCTGGTAGTTGAAGTAGTTGCCGGTACAGGTGTTGATGAAATTCCTGCCAAACTGGATATCCAGCGTTTTTTAGGCACGACTAAACTTTCCAGTGTAGTCGGTTTCCTGATCGTTTTATTCACCATGCTATTTGCGGTATCTGAAGCAGCGAACCGTCTGGGCTTTGAACAGATCAGTGGTCTTATTGCAATGTTCATCTACTTCGGTGCCAATATCCTGCTCGGTGCGGTGATTCTGGTAATCGGTTTCTGGCTAGCAAATATTGTTGCGAATATCGTACAACGTGGTGAATATAACAGCTCACGCTGGTTAGCCAATCTGGTTCGTGTTCTGATCATGGGACTCGTTGTGGCAATGGGTCTGCGTGCCATGGGTATTGCCGATTCAATTGTTAACTTGGCATTTGGTCTAACTTTGGGTGCTGTAGCAGTGGCATTTGCCTTGGCATTTGGTTTGGGTGGTCGTCAACCTGCGGAGCGTGTACTCACAGATTTGATTGATAAAGCCAAACGAGAAGCTAAAGAACCCAATCCAGTCAAAGAAAAAGCTGAGAACAGCATATTTTCTGGATTAGGTAGCAAGACCACAGGTACAAGTGCAGCCGACATGTCAGGTACTACAGGTGCGGCGATGGGTATGAGTTCTACAGATAGCTCAATGAGCCAGTCCTCTGGTGGTTCGCAAACTGCTACGGGTACTAGCGATTCCTCAATCACAACTCCAGGAGCAGGCATCGTGCCAAATCAGGATTCAGACAAGAGTACGCCTATGAGTACGGATTTATCCCATACTACCCCGGCAATCCTTACCACTGCACCACAGGATGATGAGTCATTAGGTATTGATCCTGTCAATCCGGATGCGGATCAGGCCGTACCAGATTCAGTAAAAGTCGATCCGACTCATCCACCAGCCAATAATCCATTTGGTTCAACCGGAGAAAAAGAGCCAGATGTCGATATTGACCGTTCAACTCAGAAAAAAGATGACCTGAAATAACCTTTTATTTTTAAGCAAAATCGACCACGCTCATGTGGTCGATTTTGTTCAGTCATAAGGAAAAATGAATGAATACCAAGAAACCTAACAAAGTTCTGGCGCCTTTAGTCATTGCAGGAATTACGATTGGCTTTTTTACCGCTGCCTATCGATTTATTTTTGTAAAGAGCAAGCAGGACGAGCAGTCTGAGCGGGAGCTGGATAAGAAAATACCAGAGGCAGACGAATTTAACTGAGAAGTCAATCCTGCTCAGTCGCTAGGAATAGAATTTATTTTTTAAAAAATATAGAATATTCAAGTGAATACTAAAATGATTTTGGTATTTTTCTTGCATTAAAAATATAAAGAAAAGGAGATCAACAATATGTGGAAAGCACTGCAACATAAATTCATGGCATCTTCAGCAGATGACTTACCGCTATGTCTGCGAGAAGCTCAAAAAATGCAGCTGGCGATTGACCGTCTAACCAATACGGCCAATCTTAACCTGTTTAAAACAGATTATCTGGAATGAGTTAAGTAGCAATCCAGATTATCTATTGATTAAATATATTCCGATGCGGCATGTGCCGATGACCATGCCCATTGGAAATTATAACCGCCCAAATGTCCGGTAACATCCAGTACTTCACCAATAAAATACAAGCCTTTCTGCTTTTTACTTTCCATGGTTTTTGAGGATACTTCCGTGGTGTCTACACCACCCAAAGTCACCTCCGCCGTACGGTAGCCTTCTGTTCCTGAAGGTTTCACTTCAAAGCCATGCAGACGTGCCGCAATCTGTTCCAGCTTATCATCGCTGATATTACCAATGGCAGTTTCAGCACTTTCAGTCCAGATCAGAATTTGTAATTCAGCCACCACACTTTTCGGTAAATATTCATTGAGGAGTGTACGTAATAAGACTTTGGGCTGGCTTTGTTTTTTTGCTTTAAAGAAATCCAGTAAGTCTACACTCGGTAAGAAATCAACCTTAAAGCTTTGACCGACATTCCAGTAGTTAGAAAGTTGCAGGGAACTCGGCCCACTCAAACCGCGATGGGTAAATAAGAGGGCTTCGGTAAAGCTGTTAAGTTCATTAGAGAGTGTTGCTTCTACGGCATTACCACTTAAGCGCGTGGTCACTTCTTTAAATCCGTCAGAGAAGGTAAATGGAACCAGTCCGGCACGAGTCGGATAGAGGTGATGTCCAAACTGTTTTGCAATCTCATAGCCAATGCCTGAACCGCCAAGCGTAGGAATAGATAAACCGCCAGATGCCACGACGACAGATTCAACTTCAAAATATCCCAGTGAGGTCGCCACCTGAAAGCCTTGATCATCGACTGGATTCACTGCTTTCACTTCGCAACTGGTCTTAATATCGACCAGACCGGTTTTATCACATTCTGCCAGCAGCATCGACAAGATATCTTTTGCACCATTTAAGGTAAACAGCTGTCCATGTTTGCGCTCTTCATAAGCAATGCCATATTCACAAACCAAGCCGATAAAGTCCCAGTTGGTATAACGCGTTAAAGCTGAAATCACAAAATGTGGATTGTGTGAAATATAATTGCTCGGTTCGACTTCCAGATTGGTGAAATTACATTTACCACCGCCAGACATCAGGATTTTTTTGCCAACCTTGTTGGCTTTTTCCACCACCACGACTTTACGCCCACGTTGCGCAGCCATATACGCCGTCATTAAACCTGACGCACCGGCACCTATGACTAGAACATCGTATTGCTTGGAAGACATCACACACTCAAGGGAGAAGAAAAGTGAAGCATTATAGACAATTTTATTTCAGCTTTCTCTATTCCAGAAAAATCAGTTCCGTGATTGCAAATTTACAGCGTATTTTAAACATAAAATATTTGAAAGCTATCTAAAACTCATGCATAGTTTTTGTACAAACTAAAAACATAATAACAAGGAAAAGCGAATGGCAAGCGCGGAGGATTTAAAACAATATAATCTGATTACATATATTCTTTATATTTTAGGATTTTTTCTTGGTCTGACCCCATTTATTGCGATTGTGATGAATTATATCAAGCGTGATGAAATGCGCGGTACCTGGCTGGAAAGTCATGTCGACTGGCAAATTAAAACCTTCTGGATCAGTTTGCTGGGCTATATCGTCGGTGGCTTATTGACTGTGATCTTGATTGGTTTCCTGATTGTATTTCTGGTCTTTATCTGGCATATCTACCGCTTGGTCAAAGGGTTAATTGCCTTAAATAATAATCAACCGATTGAAGCTTAGGTTGCTGTAAAACCAAAGGGAATATGACGGCCTTGCAGACCACCAGTATGAATCACCAACAGTTTTGATCCAGCCGGAAAATAATTTTTCTCGATTAGATCAAAAATCCCCATCAGCATTTTAGCCGTGTAGATCTGCTCCAGTGGAATTGCAAATTCCGCTTCAAAATCCCGGATAAACTGCATCAAGGCTGCACTGGTTTTGGCATAGCCACCACAGCAATAATCATCGAGAATATTCCAGTTGGTTTTATTCGTTAGTTGAGCGATTTCATCTTTTAAAAATGAACCTTTCAGTGCAGAAAATCCTAAAACCTGTTGATGCCCATGACTGGCTTCGATCAATCCACTGATGGTGCCACCGGTGCCTACTGCACAACAAATCACATCAAATTGCGCATCGCCATCTTTTAATATTTCCTGACAACCTTGAATCGCCAAAGCATTGGTTCCACCTTCAGGAATAATATAATGTTCAGGAAATTGTTGAGCGAGTTCGGCCAAATACTCAGGCTGTTGCTTGCGTCGATATTCATCACGACTGACGAAATGCAACTGCATCCCGAATTGCTGGGCGGTGGCTAATGTTGGATTCAATGGGTGATCAGCCAGTTCTTCACCTCGAATCATACCAACACTCTGAAAACCAAACTGCTGTGCGGCAAATGCAGTAGCGGCAATATGATTGGAATAAGCACCTCCAAAACTCAGAATATGCTGATAATCCTGTCTTTTGGCTTCAAGAAAATTGTATTTCAGTTTAAAAAACTTGTTGCCCGAAATTTGCGGATGCACCAGATCCAGACGACGTATTGTTAAAGTAATATCGTGAAAATTAATCTGTTGATCTGGAATATTTTGAGCAATTTTTTCAAACATAGACATTAAGATAGTAGGTTATTAAAACATTATAGCGGAAGTGCTAAAAATCAGAGCTTTTCAATAAGCCATTATTCGCTGAGAGCTATGGAGTTGGTTGTAGATTGTCACAAATATTCTGCTGATAATTTAAATAACAATGCTAATCTAAACAGAGGAAACCCTGAGGAGGGTAGAATAATGAAAATATTATCCTATGCTGTGTGGGTCGGCATGCTGCTCAGTCTGTCGGGCTGTGATGATGCGATGAATAAACCTAAAACAGAAACCCGCACCATGATTATTGGTGGCGTACCTGTACATGAGCAGGATTATCAACTGCTAGACAAGCATTTGAGTGCTCAGGATCAGTTAAAACCTTAAGTGATTGCAAACGTTAAAATTCATGATAAATCCAGAAATTTTTACAGCAAATCTTCAGGTTTTTGCTTAAAATAGCCCTTCAATTTTTAAGTCAGGTTATCTCGTGGAATCATTCTGGATTTTAGGTTCGATTGCTTTTGCCCTGATGTTAGGCGCAATGAGTCCCGGGCCGACTTCTATTTATGTAGCAAAAAATTCAATTGCTATTTCACGTAAACATGGTTTATTTACTGCATTGGGTACTGGTCTCGGCGCAGCGATTTTTGGTCTGCTGGCGGTTCTCGGTTTGCAGGCATTTTTACTGGCTGTACCCTCAGCGTACCTGGCCTTAAAAATTTGTGGTGGTTTATATTTACTTTGGCTGGCGTTTAAAATCATTAAACATGCCAAAGATCCGATCGAAGCGGATACAACCATTAGCAAACAGATGTCTTTACGCCGTGCTTTTACCACTGGTTTAATCACACAGTTGTCCAATCCCAAAATTGCGATTGTGCTGGCCAGTATTTTTACCGCGTTATTGCCCAAAGAAATTCCAACGTATTTTTATTTTGTTTTGCCTGTCTTATGTTTCTTTATTGATGCAGGCTGGTGTTCACTAGTCGCAGTTGCATTATCTGCGGAAAAGCCACGTCGTGTTTATTTGAAGTTTAAGGCTTTGTTTGACCGCGCAGCAGGCGCAGTTATGACGGTACTTGGCTTAAAATTAATTTTTGGTATGAAGTAATTACTTCATCTAGATGCTCTGCTTATAAATAAAAAAAGCCCCTAGTCGTAGAGGCTTTTTTTATGTCTATTAAAAAGTATTTTCTTCCGAATTAGCAGAAATACGATGAATCGACAAGTCTGCACCATTGAACTCTTCTTCCTCAGTCAGGCGAATACCCATCAAAACCTTAAGCAGGCCATACACCAAAAAACCACCCGCCAAAGCAATGACAATCGCCAGCACTGTACCTATGAGTTGTGAAATTAAAGACACTCCTCCCATTCCTCCAAGCCATTGCTGACCGAAGATACCCACAGCTAATCCGCCAAAAGCACCACAAACGCCATGCAAAGGCCAAACCCCCAATACATCATCTACTTTGAGTTTATTTTGGGTATAGGTAAAGAGTTTCACAAAAATAATGCCGGCGCTGATCCCGATAAAAAAAGCACCCAACGGATGAACGACGTCTGATCCTGCACAAATCGCCACCAGACCTGCTAAGGGACCATTATGCAGGAAGCCGGGGTCATCTTTCCCCGCAACTTTGGCTGCTATTGTTCCACCGACCATGGCCATCAAAGAGTTAATAGCGACCAGTCCAGAAATGGCATCCAGCCGCTGCGCGCTCATGACATTGAAGCCGAACCATCCCACAATCAGAATCCATGAACCCAAAGCCAAAAAAGGAATTGATGAAGGAGGATGCGCGGTGATCCGGCCATCATTTTTGTAACGGCCATGACGCGCACCAAGTAGGATTATTGCGGCAAGTGCCATCCAGCCGCCCATTGCATGAACGACAACTGAGCCGGCAAAATCATGAAAACTTGCACCAAATGCATGGGTTAGCCAATCCTGAAAACCAAGGTTGCCATTCCAGATCATACCCTCAAAAAACGGATAGATCAGCGCAACCAGAAATAATGTCGCTAAAGCCTGTGAACGCATTTTGGCACGCTCTGCAATCCCTCCAGAGATAATCGCTGGAATTGCTGCAGCAAAGGTCAACAGGAAAAAACAGCGCATCAGATTGTAGCCATGATCGGCAGACAAGGTTGCAGCATCATGGAAAAAGTGCTGACCGTAGGCAATATAGTAGCCCACTAAAAAATAGGCGATGGCGGAGATGGCAAAGTCGGTTAGAATTTTACTTAGGGCATTGACCTGGTTTTTATGTCGAACTGTTCCAAGCTCTAAAAAAGCAAATCCAGCATGCATGGCAAGCACTAGAACTGCCCCGAGAAGAAGAAATAATAAGTCTATATTTTGCATGGTGCGTTCCAATTTAGTGCGCGGGATCACAAAAGAAAATCAGTATATAGAGGCAAATTGATTGTAGAAGAGGGCTAAGCAAGGGAAATTTTGATGAAGAATTTCTTGAAATTGATAAGACTCGATATAAAGCACGTTACTATTTTTTTGCACCAAACTAAGACATGGCGAGAGTTCATAAAATTCAGATTTATATTATATTTTTAGGTGTTTATATTTATCGTAAGAAAAACGGTGCTAAAAAAGCATGCTAAAGGTGCACGTAAAAAGTAAAAGATTTTTAAGAAAAAATTTAAAAATAAACGAAACTATTGCTTTTAAATTTCAAAGCGTTATTCAAGTTTTAAATTTACCAAGTCATAGGGAATCTGGCTGAAGGATATTTAAAATAAATGAAACCCTAAAAAATTAGGGTTTCATGCTTAGATAAAATTATTGAAGTATTCAATTAATCTTTAAAATGTACCGGAATCCATTGATAGCTTTTATTGTCTTTAGAATAAATATGTCCAATCCCCGGAAATGGTAAATGTGGTGCTGCTACTGTCTGACCATTTTTCGCATATTCAGCAAAATATTTTAAGCGGGTTTCGATCGCCTTTTTCGGATCGACATCAAAGTCAACGCCGGTCTGTGGGCGATCAAACTGCAGCGTATGTGAGTGCACAATATCTCCAATAAACACCATCTGCTGACCTTTAGATTTTAAGCTAAAACCAAAATGCCCCGGTGTATGTCCAGCCGAACTGATAACATCGAAAGCATGGATTTTATCGCCAGTTTTAAAGGTTTTGAGCTGATTCTTGGCCTGATAGGGTGCAATGGCTTTCTTGATTTTATCGACTGTGCCCAAAAAACCTGCCTGCTTGGCTTTTGGTAATTTTTCTACCGTTGTGGGATTTATCCAGAAATCCAGTTCAGCTTGAGACACATAAATGTTGGCATTGGGAAAATTGGCAACACTATTATTACTTATACCGCATACATGGTCTGGATGTAAATGCGTGAGCAGGATGGCATTGACCTGTTCAGGTTTATGCCCTGAAGCCTTTAAATTGGAATACACTGAACCTAGGTGTGGACCATTACAGCTTGAAGTCCCGCTATCGACCAGAACCATTTCCTTGGCTGTATTGACCAGAAAGGCATTCACGGAGGTTTGGATGCCTTTAGCTTGATCGACGTAGTATTTTTTCAATATCTGGTCGGCTTGAGCTGCTGGAATATCTTTAAATAAGGCTTTGGACAGATAATTGGTGCCATCTAGCAGGGCAGTAATTTGGTAATCCCCGAAGTTATGTTGATAATAACCGGGAACCTGTTTTTGTTGTTGGGTGCTAGAAACGGATTGTGCATGTGTTTGAGAGATACCCGCCATTGAACCTAAAGCAAGCAATGACACGACGAGAGAAGAAGTGAAGTATTTCATAGCTATTCTTATGTAATTAAAGTCAATTCTATGTATTAGCACGGATGCCAGCAAAAAAGAATATGAATATATTTACCATTTTTTAAAATGGAAGTGCTGATTTGGCATCTGTACTAAAAAATCAGTCTGAATCTGTATATTGATTTTTTGAAAGTAAAGAATTTATTTTTAATGAAAATATTATTATAAATAAAATGCTTAGATACATTTCACTTTTTATGAAAAGCTCGTTAACATGGGGTATTACGAACAAGCTTTGGGTGTCGCGATGAGTTTTTGGAAAAGAAAAAACAATGCCAGCTTTGTATTTTTCATTATTACCTTATATTCACTACTTGGTTTTGGACTGGGCTATGTGATTTGGGAATTTGTGTTGCAAGGCTAAGTGACCCAGCAATAAAAAAGCCTCTAGAGATAGAGGCTTTTTTATATTTATAACTTATTTAGCACATTCAGGCTGAGAACGGTCAATCACTTGAGTGCCTTCTACACGATAGCCAATCTGGCCAATAATAAATGCTTGATTAAGCTGAGTAATTACCACATCAGAAAGTGCAACAGCACAACGGTCTTTTTCAATTGCGCGATCTACTGCTGTTTTGAAGTTAGGAATACCAAGTGGGAATAAAATCACAGGAACTTTATCTTCACCTTTAACACGTTCACCTTTCACAAACTGGTTTGAGTTTAGGTTGTAGTTTTTAGTAGATGCAACTGTCATGTCAGCCATACGTACCGAACAACCTGTAAATGCAATTGTAGACATCGCTAGAACTGAAACTAATAATTTTTTCATGCTTACCCCGAATAATTATAAAAGAATAAAAAAGCGCATTGATTTTATATTGAAAATATTAGAAATCAAGAAAGTAAATTTAACTGATGATATAAAAAAGCCCCTACATACGTAGAGGCTTTTCTTTTCTCAAAACCTAAACTTAAGACACTTTATCACCCGGTTTAGCACCAGATTCAGGTGAAATCACCCAAACACCGTCGCCATTACCCGCAGCTAGCACCATACCGTTAGAGATCCCAAAACGCATTTTACGTGGCGCAAGGTTTGCCACCATCACCACCAGTTTACCTTTTAAGTCTTCAGGTTGGTAAAACTCACGAATACCACTGAACACATTACGTGGCTCAGCTTCACCAACGTTTAAAGTGAGTTGAAGCAGTTTGTCAGAACCTTCAACCGTAGCCGCTTCCAAAACTTCAGCCACACGCAGGTCAACTTTCATAAAATCATCAATATTAATGATTTCAGCTTCACCGACTTTAGGTTCAGCTTTCTTTTCAATCTTCTTCTCTTTTTTCTTCTCAGCTTTTGCTGGTTCAGCAGCAGGAGCAGCTAAAGAATCTTTAGATGCATCCACCATGGCAGCAACCGCTTTTGGATCTACACGTTGCATTAAGGGTTGGAACAATGCAATTTCATGACCCACTAGAATGGTTTTGCGAGAAGCAAAATCGAAGCTTTCAAGTTGCAAGAAATCTTGAACCTGTTGAGCTAGTGTCGGCAATACAGGAGCCAAGTAAACTGCCAATTGACGGAACAGGTTGATCCCCACAGAACATACATCATGAACCTGTTGTTCCTGACCTTCTTGCTTAGCAAGTGCCCAAGGCTTTTTATCGTCGATGTACTGGTTGGCTTTGTCTGCCAGCGCCATGATTTCACGAATCGCCGCCGAGAATTCACGTGCTTCATAAGCCTGAGCAATTGAGCTACCGGCATCAATAAAGCTTTGTACCAATTCAGGTTCAGCACATGTCGCACTTAACTTGTTATCAAATTTGGTGTTGATGAATTTTGCACAACGGCTGGCAATATTCACGACTTTACCGACCAAATCTGAATTTACTTTCTGAACGAAATCATCAAGGTTTAGGTCAGAATCTTCAACTTTGTCAGAAAGTTTTGACGCGAAGTAATAGCGTAGATATTCAGGATTTAAATGCTCTAAATAGGTTTCTGCTTTAATAAATGTGCCGCGAGATTTTGACATCTTTTGGCCATTTACGGTCAAGAAACCATTCACAAATAAACCTGATGGCGTGCGGTAGTTTGCACCTTCAAGCATTGCCGGCCAGAACAGGGCGTGGAAATAAACGATGTCTTTACCAATGAAGTGATACACCTCATTTTCAGAATCTTTTTTCCAGAAATCGTCAAAGTTCAATTCAGGACGTTTGGTTTTGATGTAGTTTTCAAAACTTGACATATAGCCGATTGGTGCATCGACCCACACGTAGAAGTACTTGTTTGGTGCATCCGGAATTTCAAAACCGAAGTATGGCGCATCACGTGAGATGTCCCAGTCGTTCAAACCATTTTCAAACCATTCATCCAGCTTGTTGGCAATCGATACCGGCAGGCGACCTTCATCACGAGTCCATTTTTGCAGGTATTCACCAAAATTTGGCAATTTAAAGAAGTAATGATCAGATGATTTTTCGACTGGAGTTGCGCCACTTAAAGTGGAATGCGGATTTAACAATTCTGTTGCATTATAAGTAGCACCGCAGACTTCACATGAGTCGCCGTACTGATCTTCCGCCTTACATTTTGGGCAGGTACCTTTAATGAAACGGTCTGACAGGAACATGCCTTTTTCAGGATCAAAAAGCTGAGTCACCGGACGAACTGCAATATTGCCCGCGTCACGATTTTTCACATAGATTTCAGATGCACGGGCACGGTTGGTATCGCTATGCGTAGAATCATAATGATCGAAATGCACACCGAAACCGTCAAAGTCACGAATGTGTTCTTTTTGCACATTGGCAATTTGCGCTTCAGGTGAAATGCCATTCGCTTCGGCACGCAGCATGATCGCGGTTCCGTGAGCATCATCCGCACAGACATAAGTCACATCATGACCCATCGCGCGCATGGCACGTACCCAAATATCTGCTTGGATATAGCCAAGTAAGTGACCCATATGAATCGGGCCATTGGCGTAAGGAAGGGCATTGGTGACTAAAATTTTACGCACGGATTCACTCTCTCATTCGTATTCATTATGCAATGGGCCATAATTTTACATGATGCCGAGGGGATTACAAAGAAATGCTTTGCTGAAACCCTGCGAATAGATGGACTTGGACCGCTCGAATACAAAAGCCTGCATCATCTTTAGCATAGAGCTTTTCAATACGGATTTGACTCTGCTCATGCTACATCCTGCAAACAATAGCAACAACATGTACAGGC
This sequence comes from Acinetobacter lwoffii, assembly GCA_963516025.1. Classification (GTDB taxonomy): domain Bacteria; phylum Pseudomonadota; class Gammaproteobacteria; order Pseudomonadales; family Moraxellaceae; genus Acinetobacter; species Acinetobacter lwoffii_R. The sequence goes on along the minus strand of CAUPZU010000003.1, from coordinate 30,563 downwards.
TTTGTTGCAGTTTGCTTACTTCGCCCGATTCGCGTGATGCTTTGTGCTAAAAAATGGCTGATTGTTTATATGATATGCCTAAGGAGGGTACCTCATGACTCAGCAGAACCAAAACAATATGTCTAAGCAAAATCAAGATAAAGAACAACATGCACGCGAATTGAATGATCAGCTTGCTAAAGAGCAAAAGCAAAACGAGATAGATAAACAGCATAATCAGGAACATAAGAACGGGCAAAGTGCCCAGACCCATGCTAATCAGAAGTCTGATACCCAGCATAACGGTAAAGATGAAAATGCTGAGCAATCAACGCAAAAAGACAGTTCTCAAGAGAATCAGTCCGATAAAAAAACTGAAAGCTTTAAGATGGATGACTTAAAAGCCAAAGCGATAGCGATCGGTGAAGAGCTATTGCAAAAAGGTGAAAAGCTTCTGAATGAGCTGAAACATGGAAAATCTGACAACCAGCAAAATGCTGAGCAAGGTTCGGATGATGCGAAAAAGACCAAAGCGGATCATACATCTCAAGATAAATCATCTAACAAGTCAGATAAACAGAATGCTAAAGATGGTCAGACCGATCAGCAGGCAGGTATGGCAAATTTAAAAGATGAAGCCATGCATAAGTTTGAAGATACCAGACAGAAAATCACAGACTTATTCAGCGAAGCCTCGGTTAAGTTCACTGAGCTGAAACAGATGGCAACTGATACGATGAATAAAATGAAAGATAATCAATCGAAGGAAGGTAATTCTGATCAGCAGCAAGATGCTAAAGATACAGATTCAGAAAGTAACTCTCAGTCCAAAAAGGATGAATCGAAACGAGATCAGGATAAAAATACTAAGGATCAACAGGACAAATCTGAAAACAATAAAAATCATAAATAGTCTGTGATCATAGAGCCACTTTAATTACAGAGGGTTAAAGTGGCTTGATCGCATAAGATCAGTAAAAAAATTATTACATCAAAATAATCCGCCTTTCTTTGCTCTCAATCATTCATTTTTCATTATTTCTATTCACCACGATTTCATAAAACATTTCAGAAAACCGAGTAAAATGGTTGGAAATTGAAGATATCTCTTTCATCTTCTCCAATACAATGCTTAACCTTCGCCTAAAACCCCGTTAAACTAAGCGATTCAGATGTCGATCTACATTTTTGGAGTAACCTATGTCTTGGCTTTCTTCGCTTAAATCGGTTTTTTCGCCTTCCAAGGAGGTGAACGAAGAAGCTGTGCAAAACGTACTGCAAAACTATATCTTGCCAAATTCCAGCAATGCCTTGAAAGATCGTATTACGCAGGTCAATGTACAGGGTGAGATTCTGCAAATCACTTTGAATACCTATCCAGAAGAAAAAGCGCAGCTGCAACAGATTCATGATGAACTGGCGGAAGCTTTGCAAAAATGTGGTATTCAAGAACTGAATATGCATGTGATTCAGCAGAAAACTGGACATAAGAAAGAAGGGGGTTGCGGGTATAACCATGCTGAAGGTGAAAACTGTTCAAGCGAGCCTAAAGCGGAAGCAAAACCCAATCTTCCCCCTGTGGTTGATGCGTCGGCACAGCCTGCAAAAACAGAAGAAGCTGATCCAAATAATCCACCTATTCAAAAAGCTGCGCCGCAACAGCGTGATGTTCCAAAACACCCAAGGATTCAAAATGTGATTCTGGTGTCATCCGGCAAAGGTGGCGTAGGTAAATCGACCACGACTGTAAATCTGGCTTTGGCTCTACAGAAATTAGGCCTGCGCGTAGGCGTACTGGATGCCGATATTTACGGTCCAAGTATCCCGACCATGCTCGGCAATGCCGGCAAAACGCCAATGATCGAAGCAGAGCAGTTTGTCCCAATTGAAGCCTATGGAATGGCGGTGTTATCGATTGGCCATTTAACTGGAGACCACAATACTCCAGTCGCCTGGCGTGGTCCAAAAGCCACGGGTGCATTGATGCAGTTATTCAATCAGACCCTATGGCCAGACCTCGATGTGCTGATGATTGATATGCCACCTGGCACAGGCGATATCCAGTTAACTCTCGCGCAGCGTATTCCGGTGACGGGTGCAGTGATTGTGACGACACCACAAAACGTGGCATTGCTGGATGCGACCAAAGGCATTGAATTGTTTAATCGGGTGCAGATTCCGATCATGGGCGTGATTGAAAACATGTCGACCCATATCTGCTCAAATTGTGGTTTTGAGGAACAGATTTTTGGTACAGGTGGTGGCGATAAACTGTCTGAGCAATATCAAATCCCATTATTGGGCCGTTTACCTTTGGATGCTAAAATTCGTGAAAATGCGGATGCCGGTACACCTTCTGTCATTGCCGAAGATGCTGCTGCAGAAAGCTATATGCTGATTGCAGAGAAAATTGCCGCACAGCTACCCAAAGCAGAAAAAGACCATAGCCGAATTTTCTAATTCTATAGACAATTCAGATATTTAAGCCTTAGCTAAAAGCTAGGGCTTTTTATTTCTTATTTTTAAAATTAGCTCTATTTAAATGACCGAAATTGACTGAAATGACTATCGGGTATTTATCCTAAATATTTATATAAGTATTTGAATTAATTAAAATAAATAAATTTAAATTTTAGGTTATATGTTCTCTTACAATTATTTTTTTGCAGCACTGATCGAATTCTTCTATGCTACTCGGATTAGAGCGAGGTCAAACTATGATTTCATGGTTTTTTATTGGTTTAGTGGCAACCATTCTTTTAACACCAGGCCCAACCAATACCTTATTGGCATCTTCAGGCATTCAGGTCGGATTTAAAAAAACATTTCGTTTAATTCCTGCTGAAGCCTTTGGTTATCTGATCGCCATTAGCTTATGGGGCATTCTGATCGGAAAAATTTCCGTTCATCTTCCGCTTTTACCGACCATTCTCAAACTTTTTAGTGCTGGCTATATTCTATTTCTCGCTGTGAAATTATGGCGGACTGCAGAAATAAGCGAAAATCTTGAAAATGTCTCGATTCGCGCACGAGAATTATTTTTGGCAACCTTGCTTAATCCTAAAGCACTTTTATTTGCCTCAGCGATCTTTCCTGTCATTGTCTGGAAAAGCAGTCAGCATTATGTGACTCATATGCTTGTCTTTTTACTTCTGCTGATTCCGATTGCATTCTTCTGGACTTTTCTGGGTTCAATCCTGGCTAGAAAAAACAGCCGCTGGCTCAATCAGAAAAACTTGCAGAAAACGGCTTCGCTGGTATTAATGAGCTTTTCCATTCCTTTAAGCTATTCTGCACTTTTAAGTTTATAAGCTGATCTCAATCAGCAATTTTTTGGCAACTTTAGCTCTAAGCCTTTCACTTATTTTCATTAGTGTCAATTTCAGTTAAAGTACGTCGCAATAACTTGTTCTTAAGATTTTTGGATTATATCAATGGCAATTAAGTCTGATCGTTGGATTCGCGAAATGAGCGAAAAACACGGCATGATTGAACCGTATGCAGAAAACCAGGTACGTTTGGATGAAAATGGTCAAAAGCTGATTTCGTATGGCGTATCCAGCTATGGTTATGACGTGCGTTGTGCACGTGAATTTAAAGTATTCACCAATGTGCATTCTGCAATTGTCGATCCGAAGAACTTTGATGAACGCAGCTTTATTGATATCGAGTCGGATGTCTGTATCATTCCGCCTAACTCGTTTGCTTTGGCGCGTACCATCGAATATTTCCGCATTCCACGTAATGTCTTGACCGTGTGCTTGGGCAAGTCTACTTATGCGCGTTGTGGCATCATTGTTAACGTGACTCCGCTTGAGCCAGAGTGGGAAGGACACGTCACTTTAGAGTTTTCAAATACTACCAATCTTCCTGCGCGTATTTATGCAGGTGAAGGTGTAGCGCAGATGCTGTTTTTTGAATCTGATGAAGTCTGTGAAACCTCATATAAAGATCGTGGTGGTAAATATCAAGGTCAGACAGGCGTTACTTTGCCGAAGACCTAATTGTTTTAAAATATTGAATGACGGGACTTTATGTCCCGTTTATTTTTTTGAGATTTTCATTCATCGGAAACTGCTATTTTTCGCCTAATTGGCTTTGGCATCTGTATCAAAAATCAGCATAATGGATTCCGCATAACCATAAAAAAGATGCGATGCATTATAAAAAATCAAAGATTGGCGGCTGGGAAGCTGAAGCATAAGGTGCGGAGCATCGAATAAAAAGGAAAGAGTGAGATGGCTCAGATAAAAGATATATTTAAATTTCGCAAAAGTTATTTGGCGATGACAATCGGTTTCAGCCTGTTGCCTTCTGCACATGCGATGCAGGAATTATCAGATTCTTCTCTTTCTGACACCACCGGTGAGGGTGTTGCGCTGGTACTTGATGATTTTAAAATGGTGTTTCAAGGTCCTAAAGATCTTTCTGCTAGTTCTAGTTATGCCAGAGGCATTGAAAACCCCGGACAAGCAGATACAGGCTTTATTCGTATTATGCCGACGGGTGAGAATTACAACCAACTTGGGCAGCGTGTATACGACAAAGTTTATAAATCTACATATGATAATGCTTTTCATGTTGAAAGAACGCAGAATTATGCAACTGAGTATCAGCAAGCCTTTGATACCTTAAAAACTGATTTTTATAATGATAACTATAATACGATTAAGAATACTTATGACACACAAGCTAACCGGGACGCATTTAAGCAAGAATTAGTTGATTATTATTATAATACAGACTTTATGAAAGCCTATTATGACCAACGTCGTGATGATTATTATAATGGTGCAGGTAATACCTCACCAGGTATTGATTATGATATCAAGCATGATGGCACAACAGAATATGAATTAACGCCACTGCGACCAAATAAGTCTGATGAATATGCAAATTTAAATACCCTTGAAATGATTCAATTTCTATATGGGCAAAATGCTAATCAGCAGATTCCAAATACTGAATGGAGTACGGCGGTTGATAGGCAGAATATTATTGGAGCAATTGTAGATGCAAGAATTATTGAACTAGTTAAAGCAGAATACAACAAAAAATTGGAAGCTGCTCTAGCCGGAATGATGAAAGATGCAGATAGTGCTGCTATGGCTGAAATCATTGCTAGAGCAGATCAGGCTGCTAAAACTGAAGCTGCTAAAAGCTCTGTGAGCACTTTAAGAACTAAAGCCGATGTATTTATTTATGGTCTGGCATTATCGAAAAGCGATGGTTCTTTAAGCACACGATACAGTAATCAGGGTTTCAGCTGGGGATCAGCAGATAATCCCTGGTTATTTCGAGCAGGAACTGAAAACGTCAAACAGTTTAAGGACGCTGCTAAAGATGTAGGCTATATTGCTTTGGAAGCCCCATTAAGTCCAATTGCAGGGGTCGAAAGTGATAATAATATCAAGCTGGGCTTCTGGAGTGATATTTTTGCACGTGAGCTTAATTCCTCGAATGCTGTAGATCCTATAACAGGTGGACCAATATCAGGACTTAATACGGATTACCGATTAAGAACCCAATTTGTTGCCAATGGTCTGAGTTTTAATGGCTCGCAAGTTCGGTTATTTCAAACCTTAGAATCTGACAATAAGAATTATAGCCAAACATTGGGTATGGCGAGTATTGTTCGTCTGAATACCAATGATCGACCAGAAACTCTAAGCAGTAGCGATAGTAATCTTAACAGTAAAGGTATTCGTCTCAGTACCGCAGCAAAAACAGATGCGCTTGATGGTAATGTCCCGACCCCGGCCTTGAATGGAAGTGATGCTCCTATATTTCATGATTCTGAGGGCTTATATCTCTATAGTCCAAATATTAACTTGGTGCTTGGTAATATGTACCAGCCTTTCGTTGTTGGTTCAGAAGGCAATAATATTATTTTAGAAGTGACACGTATTCCCAATATTCCTGCTATTTATAATCAAATTTATCAAAATTATGGGGGCGGATTGGGTACAACAGATTTAAAGGGTTCGACCTGTAATGTCTATAGTTGTGGTACACCGATTAAAAATAATGTGTCAGATACCACCGCACTTTATCAAGGGCGTAATGCGACTCACAGTAGTATCTCAATAGGGACTACAGAGCGTATCTCAGGAACAAATATGCTGCGTGCCAAGGATGGTGTGAATTCAACAGGAATCGTATTTAAAAATACTGAGGGTGTAAGTAAGAATTTTGGATCTGCTGTCATTGATGGTGTCCTGATTCAGCATCTGAAAATTAGAACAACTGGTCTTTAAGGGAGTATAAGAATGTCCAAATTAGTAACACTCTGTGCATTATTATGTACTTCTATGGCCAGTCTTGCCGGATTGGAAGCCCTTGATCAGCAAGCACTAACCAATACAGTGGGGCAGGGTGGAGCTGATCTTAACTGGACTTTATCTTTAAACCATGTTTATGCGACAGATTTAAGTAAAGATAAAATTTCTCGGCTTGATGGAAGTGGCAACCCGCTAGAAGTATTTTATGTTCTAGATCCCACCGCTTGTGGAGCAACAAAACAATTTTGCCGTCTGGCAATAGCGCCGAATAACCATGTCGATGCCAATGGAAATAAAAAGTGGTTAGTCTTTAAAGGCATTCAAGGCACGATTCAGATTGATAAGTTTTCGATCGATGGAACAACCATCATTAATCATCGTAATGAACCACAAACGGCGATGCAAATTACCTTTTATGATCACCAGCCTTTAAAGATCCGTAATTTAGGCTTTAATACAGTTTCCATTGAAACGGGTACAGGTGCTGGCGCCTTGGAAGGTTATGCCAATACAGGTGTTTATAGTACGTATACAGGGCGTACCTATAATGCCGATGGAACTTATACAACCGCGCCCCAAGATGTTCCTTCATTTGATAAAGGTGCTGAAAAAGGATTTATGGGGTTGAACGTTCATGGAAATCTGCATACGTCAGGCAATTTGAAAATATTTGGTTATAACTGTACAGGTGGAGCACAAAGTCGTTGTTAGTAACAACGTCAAGTACAGCATAAGGATATATAAATGAAAAAAACAACAATAAAGTTGAAATTGCTAACAGTATGCATGTGTCTTATACAACAAAGTTATGCACTTGAAACTATTGAAGAGCAAGAATTGAGTGAAGTCACTGGACAAGATGGTATGGTGATTACTCATGAAATTTCTAAAGCCAGTATTGCTCAAGCCAATTGGTATGATCCAAATCCAACTGCCAATACTAAAATGGGTTTAGGTCTACATAATGTTGAGATTATTGGAAAAGATAATAAACCAATCATTAGTCAACTTGAAATAGATGTAGGTGCCACTTCACAAGGGGCAGGACTTCGGCTAGCTGCAAGTGTTTCACCATTTCAAGCCACTGCAGATTTAAAATTGGTAAAGATCGCCTGTACGACCAATCCATGTAGTCAATCTGCGAATAGTATTCGGACTACGGGTATTCAATCTAATCAAACTTTGGGGGCATTAGGGATTAGTACCTCTACACCGCTTAGTGTGCTATTACAAACCAGTGCAGGTCTATTTAATAAAGATTCAATTGCTAGTATCGATTTTCAACTTAAAAATGCCACGATTAGTCATAAATTAGGTGAAAATAGTCTGATTTTGAATGACTTTAACTTTAACTTCGCGGGTCAAGGATATATGTACATTGACCCGGATGAAGGCGTGGTACTGACCACACGAAATGGCAGTCAAGATCATTATGTGGATCTAAAGCGTGCTGAAGATATTACTGATATCACGGCTGACCGGGTTAATCCGACCAATCCAGGGGTTAATATTGACTTGCGTTATAACACGCCAAATAATGAACGTAAAAATATTATGCGTTTAGGGGCTTCGGGTGCAGTCACTAACGCAAGATTATCGATGAGTGCCGATCAAACCCAGATAGGTACTTTTGATGTTAGTAACAAGGTGAATGGTGTACTAGAACGTCAGGACAAAGCTGCAACAGGTTACAGTGGCCTGGTCGGAGAAGGTGGGTTGAATCTAGGCTTGTCTGCAGATTTTACAGGTACTAATAGTACCGGGCATCCAGCAACTATGGCACCTACAACACTTGAGATTGGTCATACCGGTAAGGGAAGCCATGCTGTGCAATTCTCCAAGCTCAGACCCTTGACTACACGTAATGCTGCCGGTGCTTTACACGGTAAAAATGCTTATATCGACTTTGGAAATATATATATAAATACCATTACTGCAAAAAGTCTCGATTTCATAATCAATGAAAATATGCAAAAGACTTTAGGTAGTAGTAGCACTGTACTTAAACAGACACTCAGTACCACCACGAATGGAGAGGATTTTGCCTATATCGCCGTACGTGGAATGGATTTTCAGTCCATTGCTGCTAAAGCACGTTTCATATCCGATAACTCTTTAGCGGAAATTGGTGGCGATGGTGGTTCATGGGGAATCGGTATTCCTATTTATAATTTAAATGCCAATGTTGCCTTGTCTGGAACGACTTATGGAACAAACAATAAGCAAGCAATTGCGTATAACATTATGGCATCTACAGAAGGCTATGGAATTGACAAGAAAACCGGTTTACCAAGCACAACCTCGATTATATTGATTGATGGCAAGAATGGCGATCATGGTGAGGCTGTTAACTATTATGCTGGTTTTAGGAATATCGATGCTTTGATCAAGTCAGAAGGGATTATTAGTTATAAAGATGAAGGTATTTATATTCGCGCTGATAAGCTGCTGATTGGAGCCAAAGCTGAGCTTGCGATTGGTCAATTACCAGGATCTAAATATAATTGTACCAATGCATCGATCGCTAAATGCGGGAGCTACGTGCCTCATGATAATTTTTCTAAACGTGATGATGTCCTGACTAATATTGCTTTTAAACTTGATGGAAACGGCGAGCTCCTCATCATTCCAGGAGTGGATCCGACCAGCGATTCACCAGATACCAACTTCCTGTCATTTGATGCAAATTTTAAGTTTAGACCCCTTACCGCAGAAGAAACTGCAAATAAAGATAATCTGGGCAGCTATTTTAGTATTGCCAATGAAGATATTGATTCAGCCGGGGTATTAAAAACTTCGTCAATTAACTTTAACCGGATGGAAGGTCATTTGGGTGTCAAAGCAAAAGTTCGTGTCAGTGCAGATACAGTGACTTTGGATAATCAGGTCAAACTCAATTATGAAAATAATATTGCAACACCATTTAAAACCAATTTTGCCATGGCGACCAATGGCAATATGCAAAACATGGCAAGTATTGCACTGACTGGTGGAACCATTCGTAGCACGATGGGAATCACACCACGCTAAAAATCAGGATGAGAAAAATGAAAAAAATAATATTAAAAAGTCTAGTGGTGGCTATGATGGGCCTAAGTGGCCAGGTATCTGCATTAACCTCATTGGAAGACCAAGAGCTCTCAGAAGTCAATGGGCAGGCTTTATTGTCAATGGAGGTTCAGTCTGGATTTAACCAGATGGATAATCTAGGAGCTACTTATGACCAGAGTAATATCTCATTTTATAAATTAGGCTTGGAAGCCGAGATGGAAATTAATGCCAATATAAAAAAGCTACAGCTCGGGTGTGGCGGTGTTAATGGTGCAACCGGCTGTGATATTGATATTGATCATATAGCCTTAAGTGGTAATCCTACAAATGGTGCGGATCGTGCCGCGACCTCAGCTCTGATTACTAATCCATTTGTACAATTTGCCATAAAAAATCCAAATCAGGCGTCTACACGTGAAGTTTTAGGTTTTCGTTTAAGTGCGGAAAAGATTTCGGGTCTATTGACAATGGGGACAGAAAATAGTGCTACACCAAATGGTATTAACAGTTTCAGTGGTTATATGAAAACAAAATCCTCATCAGGAGTTGCAACAACGGCTTCTCGTGTCATGGATTATGCTGCAACTGGAATGAATATTGAGGGCACGGTAAAAGGCACTATATTAGGTCAACCATTACCTCTGGATTTACATTACACATCTAACAATTATGCTTTCCAGTTAAATTCTACAACAGCACCTTTTACTATTCCTGCTACAATAGTGTCAGGAACAAGAATGAAAGAAGTTGTACTAAAAGGGACAGGGACAGTAGGTCGTATTGATTTTAAAGGACCATTAAAAGCAGAATTATTGGATGGAGCATTAAAATTAGATAAAGATATTACAGGCTACTTAACCGGGCTACAGACAGACATTACCGTTAAACAAAATCTCGGACTTATTCATGCTTTATATTTAAATAATCCAGCTTCACTCTCCTTGCAATCCCAAAGCATTTTATGGCCTAGTGCAGCAGTCGCGGCAAAACAAGGGTGGTGGCTGGCAATGGAAGATGAAGTGGATTTAGGAAGTATTTCACCTTCATATAGTGTGCCAATTTCAGATGCTGTTTTAAAGCAAACTATTGCAGGAATTAACCATGATTTAACCACTAATGTGCGAGATTGTGGAAGTCTGGTTTTTGGTTGCGTGCTAGGAAGTGCACTTGATGTAAAGGAAATTAAAAATCCTGCGCTACTTGATTTCCCTCTTACTAATTTAACTTTACAAGGCCAGAACTTTAAACCGAACTGCTTTGGTGGACATAAATTCTGCTAAGTTTAGTTGTAAAAAATCCCGCATTACGCGGGATTTTTTATAAGAAAGCTAAATTATTTAGCAATTTTTGCCAATAATTCTTCTTTCGAGATATTTACTGATTCAGCATCACGGCGGCCTTTATATTCAAACGTACCTGCATCCAAGCCTTTTTCGCCAATTACAATACGGTGTGGAATGCCTGTAAGCTCAAGATCAGAAAATTTCACGCCCGGACGTTCGTTACGGTCATCAAGTAATGCGTCAAAACCTGCAGCTTGTAATTCAGCATAGAGTGCTTCCGCAGCTTCCATAGTTCGTGGAGATTTGTGTGCATTCATCGGCACAATGGCAACTTCAAACGGTGCAATGGCAGTTGGCCAGATAATGCCTTTCTCATCAAAGTTCTGCTCGATTGCAGAAGCTACTACACGCGTTACACCAATACCATAACACCCCATTGTTACAGTGAATGGTTTGCCATCTTCACCCAAGACTTTACAACCTAAAGCTTCAGAGTATTTTTGACCCAACTGGAAGATATGCCCCACTTCGATACCACGTTTGATTTGAAGCGTACCTTTACCATCTGGAGATGGATCGCCTTCAACCACGTTACGTAGGTCATAAACTTCAGTGAACTGCGCATCACGTTCCCAGTTTACACCTGTTGCGTGTTGATCTGCTGCATTTGCACCTGCAACAAAGTCAGACAATACCGATGCTGCACGATCAACAATGACGGTGATACCTTTTTCGACCAGACCTTGAGGACCGACAAAGCCAGCAGTTAAGCCAAGTGCTTGAAGTTGTTCTTCAGTAGCAAATGTCAAAGGCGCAGCAATTAAAGGATGTTTTTCAGCTTTAATTTCATTCAGTTCGTGATCGCCACGAAGGAATAATGCAACCACAGGTACATCTTGACCTTCTTCAGTCGCAACACCTTGAACTAATAAGGCTTTTACTGAATGAGCAGGATTGGTACCCAAGAATGCTGATACATCTGCAATGGTTTTTTGATTTGGTGTATCTACCAGTTTGAGTTCTTGTGTAGGTGCCGCACGCTCACCGACAAGTACTGCTTCTGCCATTTCAATATTGGCTGCATAGTCAGATTCAGTCGAGAAGGCGATATCATCTTCACCGCTTGAAGCCAGCACGTGGAATTCGTGAGAACCTGAACCACCGATTGAACCGGTATCTGCTTGAACCGGACGGAAATCTAAACCAAGACGGGTGAAGATTTTGCAGTAGGCTGCATACATGTCGTCGTAGGTTTGTTGCAGTGATTCCTGGTTAGCATGGAAAGAGTAGGCATCTTTCATGATGAATTCACGTGAACGCATTACGCCAAAACGTGGACGAATTTCGTCACGGAATTTGGTTTGTACTTGGTAAAAGTTTGCAGGCAATTGCTTGTAGCTTTTTAATTCGTTACGTGCAAGATCAGTGATCACTTCTTCATGCGTTGGGCCCAAAACAAATGGGTTGCCATGGCGGTCGTTGAAGCGTAAAAGTTCAGGACCGTATTGTACATAACGACCTGATTCTTCCCATAAAGATGCAGGTTGAGTCACCGGCATATAGACCTGAAGTGAACCGACTTTATCCATTTCTTCGCGAACGATCGCTTCAACTTTATTTAATACGCGAACGCCCATCGGCAACCAGGTGTATAGACCTGAAGCCAACTTACGAATCATACCGGCACGAAGCATCAGCTGATGGGAAATAACCTCAGCATCGTTCGGGGTTTCTCTTAACGTTGCAAATAAAAAGCGACTCGCGCGCATGGAAACTGTCCTAAAAAATTAAGCGTTAAAGCAGGGATTATACAATAAAAAATGAGGTGAGCATTTGGGAATGTCACCTCATTGTGTTGCATTAAATTATGCCATGATTTTACGTGCCTGACGCAGTATAAAATTCTTAAAGTCATCCAGGTAAGTAAAGATCACCGGCACCACCACCAAGGTCAGCAGGGTAGAGGTAATCACGCCACCAATCACCGCATGCGCCATCGGTGCACTTTGTTCGCCACCTTCACCTAGCCCTAGGGAAAGTGGAACCATGCCCATGACCATGGCACTGGTGGTCATCAGAATAGGACGCAAACGGGTTTTACCAGCGGCAATAATTGCATCATAACGGTCTTCACCGCGATCCATGGCCTTCTTGATGAAGTCGATCAGCAGAATCGCATTCTTGGTCACCAGTCCCATCAGCATGATAATGCCGATAATCGAGAACAGGTTCATGGTTGAGTTAAACAGGAACAAGGCCAGAAATACGCCAATCAGCGACAATGGTAGTGAGGCCATAATTGCCGCAGGATGGATAAAACTGTTGAACTGCGAACCGAGCACAATATAGATAAAGACAATCGACAGGGTAATCGCAGTCAGGGCATAACCTGCGGATTCTGCCATGTCGGCATTGGAGCCTTGAGTATCGAAACTATAACCCGGTGGCATATCAAAATTTTCTTGCAAGCGGCTGATATCCGTACCAATGTCGCCTGCAGGACGTCCTGAGGTATTGGCCTCGACTAGCACTTCACGTGCCAGATCACGTCGATTAATCTGCGAGGCACCGAGTTTTTCTTCAAATTTGGCCACGCTCGAAAGTGGAACCAGAATTGGTTGATTATTGGCATCGGTTTTATTTGAGGTGATATACATATTCTGTAAATCGCTAGGCAAGCTGCGCTGGTCTTCGGTCAGGCGCAGATTCACATCATAGGTTTCACCTTTTTCATCCTGCCAGGTCGTGACATCATCACCGGCAATCAGCGGACGCACTACATTGGCAATCTGATTGACCGATAAACCTAAATCACTGGCCAAGACACGATTGATCTGTACATCAAGAGTCGGCTTAGGTTCTTTTAATGAAGTTTCCAGATCGACAATGCCATTAATCTTCGCCATTTCCGTCATAAAACGATCGGAAATTTTTTGCAGTTCATCCAGATCCGGGCCTTTGATCGAGATCATGATTGGCTTCTGGCCACCAGAAACGGTTTCATCGGCGGATGCCACCGAGGTAATGCTGATTCCTGCAACCGATTTCAGGCGCTGGCGAAATTCATTATTTAAGTCATTCAGGGTCTTTTCACGTTCGGTACGCGGCGTCACGGTCACCCGTAAACTGACATGGTTTTTACCGCGGTCGGTTGCGCCATTAATCACCCCATAGGTGGCTTTGACATCCGGATGCTGACGAATAATCTGATCCACCTGCTGCAGTTTGGCTTGTGAATATTCAAGCGATGAATCGACCGGTGTTTCAAACTTGATCCGGATTTCACCTTTATCCGGAACCGGTACAAATTCGGTGCCGATCAGTTTGGACAATCCCAGAGCACCAAATAATGAAGCGACAGCAATTAATAAAGTAATCAATCTGAAGCGCAGTGCCAGTTTCAGCAATTTTTCATAGACATGGCTTAAGTTATCCAGCTTGCTCGAGATCCAGCTAAAGAAACGTTTCACCCGACCTGGTTTTTTATTTGGATCTTTTTTCTTTTCTGCCCAGTGCGCAGAAAGCATCGGGTCCAGGGTAAAGCTGACAAACATCGAGATCAGAACGGCCATACTCACCGTGACCCCGAACTGGTAGAAGAAACGACCAATAATTCCGCCCATAAAGGCCACAGGCAGAAATACGGCAACAATGGTCAGTGTTGTGGCCAGAACAGCTAAACCAATTTCTTTGGTGCCATCGAGTGCAGCAGTCACGTGATCTTTGCCCATGTCGGTATGCCGGACAATATTTTCACGCACCACAATTGCATCATCGATCAACAGACCAATACTCAAGGACAGCGCCAGTAAAGTCATCATATTGATGCTAAAGCCAAAGGCCCAGATAAAGGTCAGCGTGCCCAAGAGAGCAATTGGTAGGGTTAAACCGGTGATTACTGTGGAGCGGAAAGAACCCAGGAACAGTAGGACAATCAGCACAGCCAGTACCGCACCTTCAATAATGGTTCGGGCTACATCACCAATGGTGCCGCGGATACTTTTGGAGGAGTCCACCACCACTTGTAAAGTGGTACCTTGTGGAAGCTGCGCCTCAATACTTTCTAAAGCTGCATAGCTCTTGTCGACTACTTCAATGACGTTTGCATCTGAACTGCGCAAAATATCAATTGCCACTGCGGTTTTACCATTCAAAAAGGCAGCCGATTCCAGCTCTGCCTGACTGTCTTGAATATTGGCCACTTGTCTGAGGAAAATCGGTACGCCGTTTTTATTGGCAATAACCAGATCGCCGAAGGCGAGGGGATGCAGTACTTTGGAATTGATTTCAATGACCAGTTCCGAATTACCCGATTTAAGCGTCCCCCCCGGGACTTCAATATTCTCGGCCTTTAAGGTGTTAATCACACTGTCCACACCAATGCCAAAGGCTTGTAGTTTTTGTGGTTCCACCTGAATCCGGATCTGGCGCTGCGCATCACCCAGCAGGTTGACCGTTCCGACGCCCGGGACTGTACGCAATTGTGGCACAATTCGCTGATCCAGATAGGAACTGAGCGCTTTCACATCCATATTGTCGGATTCAAATACGATCGACATTACCGCATTCGCCGTCGGGTCATAACGTTCTACAATCGGCTCCTGAATCTCATCACGAAATTCAGCAGTTACAGAAGCGATTTTATCCCGCACGTCCTGAGCTGCTGTGGTAGATGTCACATCCAGATTAAATTCAGTGGTGATGATGGACAGGCCTTCACTGGACTGGGAAATCACCTGTTTCAAACCGGAAATGGTATTGATCTGATCTTCGAGTTTCTTGGTGATTTCCGATTCAACCGTTTCCGGAGAAGCGCCCGGATAGTTGGTATAGATCACCACAAAAGGGAAATCGACATCAGGAAATTCTTCAACGCCCATCCGCTGCCAGGAAGCCAGTCCCAGTACCATCAAACAGAACATCATCATGATGGTGAAAACCGGATACTTCACACTAATTCGGGTAAACCACATGTCAATGATCCTGTATGAATGGTTTTAGTTGGCGCGAAGGGTGACAGTTTTTTGCAGATCGGCTTCGCTAAACTTAACCCGGCTGACCTGATCGCTGCTCTCCAGTCCTTGAACCACGGCAATGTTGTCGCTATAACGCTGTTCTAGTACCTGAACATTGACTTTGATAATTTTATTCTGGCGTATTATCCAGACATAAGGTTTATTCTGAATGTCTTGAATAGTATCTAATGGAATCAGCTGGCCAGAAATCTGTTGTGAACTCAGAATGTTGCCTTCAACGAAGGAGCCGATACTTAGCGAAGGAATGGTTTCATTCGGCGTGGCAAAGAATTCGATCTGGCGACTGGCCTGATCTGCAATGGGGGAAATCCGGCTAATTACGGCAGTGAGCCGATTTGGATTACCTTGAATGTTGTATTCGACCTGACTGCCCAGTCTTAAACCTGATTGCAGATCACTAGGTACGCGTGCTTGAATTTCCAGCCGTTTCGGATCGACAATTTCAAACAGGGTTTGTCCAATGGCAACGGTTTGACCCGGTTCAACCTGACGTTGCGTAATCACGCCACTGATCGGACTGGTCATGGTGCCATCACGATCGGCTTTCTGGGCAATATCGACATTGGCTTGCTGGGCGCGGACATTTTCAAGCTGGGCCTGATAATCGACCTGACTTTGTTCATATTCTACTTTTGAAATAAACCCCTGATCGAGCAGACGCTTTTTACGCTGCATCATGTTGTGCGCCTGATTGGCTTGCGCTTGAGTTGAGGCCAGATTCGCACGTGCCTGTGCCAAACGGGCTGCATTGTCCTGATTGTTTAGGCGTACCAGCACTTGTCCCTTGGCAACTGTTTGACCTACCTGTGCGTTTACGCTGGTGGCAGTAGCAGAGACCTGTGACTGTATGCTGCTTTGATTGACTGCACGAATGGTGCCGGTGAATGCAGTTTTTTGAACTGAATTGCCAGATTGAACTGCAACTAGATCTTGAGGAATGACTTCAATGGATTTGGGTGTTTCGGTTTGCTGTACGGGTTCATTTTTATCACAAGCCACTAAAAACATATTTAAGCAAAGTGCACTCATGATCAGGATAGAGCGCGGGGAAGGCATATTTAAATCATGAGAATGCGGTGCAGTTTGCATATGAGTCCTTTTAGCTGGCTATGGATCAAAACCACGGCTAGCTATTTGTATTTATTCAAGTGCTTTTAAACGGGCGATAATTTTGTCGTATTCTGCTTCCAGATTTCGATAGCGACTTTGTAAAGATTGAATATTTTCTTTCTGGGAAGCGAGATTTTTCTGGTTATTGTCTAATGTTGTTTTCAGGTGTGCCGGTGGGGTTTTACCTTTACGTAAATATTCACGTTCCTGACGCACAAACATGACCCGATCTTTTTGCAGTTGCTTCATTTGTTCTTGCTGAAAATCAATCTGTTTTTTTAACTGGACCAGGCTGTCATTCTTTTTCTGTAAAGCGGTCTGGCTATTGTTATAAGCACGCTTGAGTTTATGATCTTCGGCAATTCGCTGCGCCTGTTGGGCACGTTGTGGCGCTTGCCTGATATCCGCTTCGGCATTATAAGGACGGGCACGCTTAATCACCTGCATATTCTGGTCAAGTGCTTCATAGCCATAACGGATATGATTTGGCGTGACATTAGTACTGATATTGGCCACACCCTTGCTGTCATAATAACGATACCAAGTGGCTTTTTGCGGGAGTTGGTTACTACTCGCACACGTTAAGCTCACCTGTAACAGTAGCAGCACAACAACAATGAATTGACCAGTCATTTTATTTTTATCAATGACAGCAAGTTTTCTTAAAAACTGACTCATCATTGGCTCCCCGAATTTAAAGTTGACTAAATTACTTATTTTAAAGTAATAATCTTGTTATATTAGACTTAAATTTATCAATAAAAAACTACCGTTAGTCAAAAAAAAACCAATAACGATAAGAAAATGTGAAGCTGTTATTAAAAATAAATGATTTTGTCTACTTGTGTAGAAAATGTTCATTGATAATACAAGTGACTTTATGTTAAAAATGTTTATCGATCGTAATAAAATAATCCTATGAGCCTTATGGCATATAGTTTCTAAAATGGGAAGGGTTAAACAAATGGACGATAAATTCCAAAATCTAAAAATTATGGTTATTGATGACTCAAAGACCATTCGTCGTACTGCGGAAACTCTTCTTCAACGCGAAGGTTATGAGGTCATTACTGCAGTAGACGGTTTTGAGGCTTTGTCAAAAATTGCCGAAGCAAATCCAGATATCGTTTTTGTAGATATTATGATGCCGCGCCTGGATGGTTATCAAACCTGCGCCTTAATCAAAAACTCTCAGAATTACCAGAATATTCCTGTGATTATGCTATCAAGTAAAGATGGCTTATTTGATCAGGCCAAAGGTCGTGTCGTGGGTTCAGATGAATACCTGACTAAACCTTTTAGTAAAGATGAATTGCTCAATGCAATCCGTAACCATATTAGTGCTTAATATTTGATTTTTTTGGGGAATTGGCATGGCACGTATCCTAATTGTGGATGACTCACCGACAGAAACTTTTCGCTTTAGAGAGATTCTTTCTAAACACGGCTTTGAGGTGATTGAAGCAGCCAATGGCGCAGATGGCGTCACCATGGCACAGGCAGAATTGCCGGACCTAGTCCTGATGGATGTGGTTATGCCGGGCGTGAATGGTTTTCAGGCGACCCGCCAGATTGCACGTGGTGCAACGACCAAACATATTCCAATCGTGATTGTGAGTACTAAGGATCAGGCCACTGACCGTGTATGGGGCAAGCGTCAAGGCGCAGCGGATTATCTAACAAAACCAGTCGATGAAAAACAATTAATAGATGTAATTAAGCAGCACCTCAATGCAGGATAAGCTCTATGGCAGCAAATGGATTTATCGAATTGCTTCGCATTGCGAAACGGGGGAATAAAAACTACGTTTCCAATGGCAATGAAGTTAACCGATGGTCGGGCATTGCTTTTGAGATGATGGGGCAATATTTTGTTGCCCCGCTGGGGGAAGTATCAGAAGTGATTTATCCCCCAGAATATACGCCGGTACCCAAGACACAAGCATGGGTGTTGGGTCTGGCGAATATCCGGGGAAGACTGTTATCGGTTTCTGATCTGACGCAGTACGTATCAGGGCAAAGCAGTCAATTTTCACCGACTCAAAAAGTATTATGTATCAACCATAATGACCAGTATGTGGGTTTGGTCGTAGATCAAGTTTTGGGTATACAACATTTCAATAAGAAAAGTTTCTTTTCGAAGAAATCTGAATTGGATAAAAACTTACAAGAATATTGTCAGGGGTTTTTCCATCAGCACAACCAGCAGTGGCATGTGTTTTTATTCAGTCGTCTGTTGCAAAATCCAAAATTTATGAACGCATCTATAAAATTTATAAATTAAATGTCGCGCTCGAAAGTAAGCAAGGCGTCAACCGGGGAGAGGCTGCATGGGCTTTAAACTTAAAAAGAAAAATACAGGTGAGAGCACTGGCCGCAAAGGCGGTAATGCTTTTTTAGCTAAGATTCAAACGCAAGTAGATCAGTTATCACGTGTATTTGGTGATAGTGAAAAATCAAAACCGCTGATCTATGGAGCAGCAGGCTGTCTTTTAGCCGCACTGATCACTTTATTGTATCTTTTTTATAGTGTTCCACGTACCAACGAACTCACTCAAAGTCTGGGTGATTTGCGTCTCCTCTCGCAAACGATTTCGCGCCAAGCGACTGAAGCGACAGCTTCGGGTACGCCTGAGGCCATGAAGAACCTCACTGACTCGCAAAAAGCTTTTGCTGAAAATCTTGAGACAGTTAAAAGTATTCACTCTAACAATGATGCGTTGCAAGCTGTTGATAAACAGTGGACAGAAGTGTCGAGCAGTATTGATCTGATTACCTCGCAACAAAAGATTATTAACCAGTTATACGACACCAACATCGCGATTGGTGAAGCGATTCCGGGGATTCAGGCGGAATATAACTTGATGGTCGACCAGATGGCACGTCAAGATATGCCATCGAACCAGGTGGTTATTGCCAAAAACCAGGTATTCATTGCAGAACGTATCTTACGTTCAATCAGTTTGGTACTGACAGGTAATGATGGTTCACGTGAATCTGCGGATGACTTCAGTGCCGATACCGAAACTTTTGGTTCTTATCTGAATGCACAGTTAAATGGTTCTGCTGAACTGGGTGTACAGCGTATTGCTGATCCAACCCTGCGTGAATCTCTGGAAGGCATCAAGGCTGAATATGATGACGTACTGGAATCTGCATCAGCGATTATTCTGAAAAACTCTACACAGATCGTAAAAGTTCGTCAGGCAGCCGCATCTATTTTTTCTCAATCTGATATGCTTTTGGACAACCTGAATAAATTATCGGGTAACTCAGGTCTTAAAACGGTTGTTCCGGCAGTCCTTCTGATCGCATTATTAGTCGGTTTCTTGCTGTGTGTATTCAAGTTACTTTCTCTGCGTGGCTTGTCGGATAAGCAGCGTGTCGGCCGTTTACAAGAAGAATATGACCGTAACCAGAATGCGATTTTACGTTTACTGGATGAGATCGCCGATCTTGCAGACGGTGACTTGCGTTCATATGCAACAGTATCTGAAGACTTTACTGGTGCAATTGCCGACTCGATTAACTTTGCGATTGACCAGTTACGTGACCTGGTATCGCGTATTACTGAAACTTCACAAGAAGTTGCGCAATATACTGCAACTACACAAAGCATTACCAACCAGTTAGCTGAAGCATCTGAGCATCAGGCACAAGAAATTGCTGGTGCTTCTGCAGCGATTAACGAAATGGCACTGTCGATTGATCAGGTATCTGCCAACGCCGATGAATCAGCGGTGGTAGCAGAGCGTTCAGTACAAATTGCTGCAAACGGTGCGGATGTCGTACATCGCTCGATTGAGGGTATGGACACGATTCGTGAACAGATTCAGGAAACTTCAAAACGTATTAAACGTTTGGGTGAATCTTCTCAGGAAATTGGTAACATCGTAGCCTTGATTAACGATATTGCTGACCAGACGAACATCCTGGCATTAAACGCAGCAATTCAGGCATCGATGGCCGGTGAAGCAGGTCGTGGTTTCGCGGTCGTAGCCGATGAAGTACAGCGTCTTGCGGAACGTTCAGCTTCTGCAACGAAGCAGATTGAAGGCCTGGTAAAAACCATTCAAACGGATACGAACGAAGCCGTTATTTCGATGGAACAAACTACATCGGAAGTTGTACGTGGTGCGAACTTGTCTAAAGATGCCGGTGTAGCACTAGATGAGATTCAAACAGTATCGAACAACCTTGCGAAACTGATTGCGAACATTTCTGATGCTGCGAAACTGCAGTCAGCATCTGCAGGTCATATTGCGACCACGATGAATGTCGTACAGGAAATTACCTCGCAAACCACCAGTGCAACCTTCGATACAGCACGTTCAGTATCTGAACTGGCAAACATGGCCGATGCATTACGTGAATCTGTATCTGACTTTAAACTACCAGAATAAAGTCAGACATGATGGGGAAATGTGTCTTGACCGCGGTTGAGACACATTCAGAAAATACAGATAAAGCCTCGACAAGATGTACTTAACTTCATACGTTAGGTATCGCGTGACGGTCACAATTAAGTTTGAGCGCCCTTCTTGGCGGCATAACGTAAGAAGCATGAGCTATGAAAGAAATATTAAAAAATTTAGTTGAAACGACAACGCTTCCTGAAGATAGTTATCTTGACCAAGATGCAGAAATTCTTGAAATTTTTGTTGAGGAAATCGAAGAGATCTTCGTTGAGTTAAATGCTTTATTTCCAGAATGGTTGAGCAATCCAGATCATCAAGAAAATCTGAAGACCATTCGCCGCCATTTTCACACCCTGAAAGGTTCAGGCCGCATGGTCGGGGCAAAATCGGCAGGGGAAATGGCCTGGGCGGTTGAAGATACCTTAAACCGGGTTTTGTCCGGTTCGATTCAGCTAACACCGACGGTACAGAAATTTGCCCAAGCGGTACTGAATGTCTATCAATATGCTTTATATCCAAAATTCAAACATGTACAGCAATTGGATCTCGATCTGCGTCCAATGGTGCTGTTGGGACAACAATTACAACAACAAATTTCGCCTGAACCTGCATTGGAAGAATTACTGGCATTGGCAGATCATTTGACCGCTGAAGGTCAGATGACAGGTCTTGAGCTTGCAGACAATGAGCCAAGTGAAGCTGAGCTAACAGTAGCGCCAGTAGAAGTGCCGGTTCGCAGTGATATCGAAGAAACTGTGGCGATCTTTATTGAAGAAGCAGAAGAACATCTGGAAACGATTGCCACCTTCCTTCGCACTGAAGATGAAAAATCACAAGATTATAATGCGCTGATTCGTGCGATTCATACCTTGCGCGGCAGTTCATCGATGGCGCAGATTGACCAGATTTTTGAGGCCAGTTCTAAAGTAGAGCATCTGTTCAAAACCTTGCTACAAGATGAAATTGTCTCAACCTCAAAAGAAACCGCTTTACTGATTCAGTATGCCGAGTTTGTCAGTGACTATCTGCATTTGCTACGTCAGGGCAACACTGCAAAACTGGATGCGGTATATGCCACCTTTGAGCGTGTCTGGAATGATTATGGCTTTGCAGTTACTGAAACCAATAGCATTCAGACGCAAGGTTTGGTGTCTAAACTGGTTGAGCTGGATATTGATCTGTTATTGGATGCCGAGTTTGAATTTGATAAACGCGCCCAAGTCGATTATCCGGAATATATTCAGGCACTCAGCCAGCAGGCTGCAGAATTGCTGGCACATACAGAAAGCCGGGCAGCGCAAGGCATTCATGAATTCACTGCCGACCTGAAATTGGCTTATGATGCGCTGCTTGAAAAGCCAGTGCTGCTAAACAGCGATTATGCTTATGAACTGTTCGCACAGGCGCATCAGGAATTTATTCATTTATTTGATACCTTGGCCGCAGGACAGCGCGTCATTCTGAATGATGAGATTCAAAAAATACTCAGCGAACTGTCTGCATTTGTGCAGCAGGATCTCGAGATATTTGCTGAAGATACTAGCAGTCAGAATATTGAGCTAAGCTCAGAGACTACGCAGGCGGCTGAAACTGTCGCGACAGGCAGTGTCGATTTTGCTGGTTTGAGCCAACGCATCACTGCGGATCGTCAACAGCAGCAAAGTGCTGAAACCAACCGTTATTTTGATGAAGAATTATTAAGTATCTTCCTGGAAGAAGCGGATGAACTGCTCGCAGGCATTGATGAAGATCTGAATACCTGGAGCAAAAAACAGGACGATACAACCTCGCTGAATAATCTGATGCGTCATTTGCATACCTTAAAAGGTGGTGCAAACATGATCGCAGCATCGCATATCGGTTTGATTGCGCATGAACTGGAAAGTATTTATGAGCGGGTGATCCGTCAGCAAATTGCCGTGACACCTGCTTTAATCCAGATTATTCGTCTGGTTCAGGATAACGTTTCCGATCGTATTCAATCCATTCGAGAAGACGGTATTGATTATCCTGCACCAGAAGCGATTGCGATTCTGCAAAATATTCAGGTGCTGGTGTCTGGACAAGCTGTTGCTGCTGCGGAGAGCGCGAATACTGTAGTTGAAGTTGCAGAGGTCCAAGCGACATCAATTTCTGAGCCGCAACTTGAAGAGTCAGCAACGACTGAACATCCTGCAACTGATCTGGCAGAAGCTGAAGAATTACTGGAAATCTTGGAATCTCCTGAGGCTACTGAAGACATACCAGTAGAACGTTCTGAAGAAGACGAACTGAAATCGATTGTTGAAGAATCTTTCTTGGAAGAATCCGAAGAGATTCTGGCGAATGCCGAGAAGCTCCTCAATCAATGGTTTGATCAGCGTAGTGACCGTAGTTTATTGCTGCAATTACAGCGTGCTGCCCATAGTATCAAGGGTGGCGCACGTATGATTGATGTTGAAGAAGTGGCCAGTATTGCCTATGAGCTGGAAACGACTTTCGAACAGTTTGCGGTCTACCAATTTAACTCGAATGCTTATGATGGCTTATTGCAGAAAACGCTGGTTTGGTTAAGACAGGCGATTTTCCAGCGTGACTATAACGGTTTTGATCAGCTGTACAGCAGTCTGAAAAAGATTGCTTATGTGGACGTTACTGCGCAATTGCCTGAGCGTCTGGCGAAAACAGATAATCTGGTGGTCAGCACCGACTTCGGCTTTGTTGAAGGTGATGGTACTGAACCGCCACAGATGATGGGTGAGTGGGCGAATAGCGGCACCAGCGATAGCAATAACGAGATGATCCGTATCTCTGCTGATCTGGTCGAGAAGATGATTGACCTGTCCGGTGAGAACTCGATTAACCGTTCGCGTATCGAGATGGACCTAGGGCAGCTTGGCAATACCTTGAACGAGATGGAATTGGCGATCAAGCGTCTTGCTGATCAGTTACGTCGAATGGAAGGCGAGCTGGAATCACAGATTATTGCCAAACATGGTTCAGAGAACTCGCGCTATGCCGACTTTGACCCGCTGGAAATGGACCAATATTCCTCTCTAAACCAGCTGTCCAAATCACTGGCAGAATCTGCATCAGATTTGGTCGACTTCAAGAGTACCTTAGCCGACAAGATTCGCGAAACCGAAGGACTGTTATTGCAACAATCCCGTATTCAGGCCGAGATTCAGGAAAGCCTGATGCGTACCCGTCTGGTCCCATTTGACCGGATGTTGCCGCGTTTACAGCGTATTGTGCGTCAAACCTCGACCACCTTGAACCGTCCTGCAGAACTGATCGTACAGAATACCGAAGGTGAACTGGATCGTAACATTCTCGAGCGTCTGGTCACACCATTTGAGCATATGCTGCGTAACGCGATTGACCATGGTCTGGAAGATACTGCAGATCGTATCGCACTGAACAAGCCGGAAATGGGTTCGATTGTCTTGAACATCAGTCGTCAGGGAACCGATGTAATCGTGTCCTTTAGTGATGATGGTAAGGGGATCGATGCGGAGAAGATTCGTGAAAAAGCGATGAGTCTGGATCTGATCAAAGCGGATCAAGTTATTGATCAGGAAGAAATCCTGCAATTTATCTTCCATCCTGGTTTCAGTACCGCGAAAGCAGTGACCCAGATTTCTGGTCGTGGTGTCGGTCTGGACGTGGTGCAAAGTGAAATCAAATCTCTTGGCGGCCATGTGTCAGTAAGCTCGGAACTGGGCAAGGGCACCATCTTTACGATTCGCGTACCGACGACCGTGGCGGTCAGCGATGCCTTGATGGTGAAAGTGGGCGATCAGCAATATGCGATTTCACTGGCGCAGATTGACCGAATTGTACGTATTGCGCCGACTATATTGGAAAGCTATTTCAACAGTAAAGATGACTATTTCAAGATCGATGGCGAAAATTACAAATTGCGCTATCTGTCTGAGTTTGTTGGCAACCAGCCGATTCCACGTCTGAATAATGTTGGTCATTCATTGCCGGTGCTGTTGATTAAAGGTAATAGTGGTCAAACCATTGCCTTGCTGGTCGATCAGTTGGTCGGTTCACGAGCGCAGATTGTAGTAAAACCGATTGGACAGCAGTTTGCCAACGTCGGGGTAGTGGCCGGTGCCACGATTCTGGGTGATGGTCAGGTCTGTCTGATTCTCGATGGACAGAATGTTGCCCGCCAGATTCAGGCGACACAGCGTGTCAAACAGCTGAATGATCAGCGTGATGGTTCGCGTAATTCAAATGCACGTCGTCTGGTGATGATTGTCGATGACTCGGTGACTGTACGTAAAGTGACGTCGCGTCTGCTTGAACGTCAAGGCTATGATATTGTCACTGCCAAAGATGGCGTAGATGCGATCGAGCAGCTTGAAAACGTCAGACCTGATCTGATGTTGCTGGATATCGAAATGCCGCGCATGGACGGTTTCGAAGTGACCAATCTGGTTCGTCACCATGATATTCACCGTGACTTGCCGATTATCATGATTACCTCACGTACCGGTGAGAAGCATCGTGAACGTGCATTCAGCTTGGGCGTAACGCACTATATGGGTAAACCGTTCCAGGAAGCGGAACTGTTGGCCAATATCCAGCAACTGATTGCTGAAAAACAGAGGTAATATATGAGTCAGACCAATTCAAGCAATAAAATGGCTGATCAGATTAGCCAGCAGGAACTTCAGCATCTGATTACGGTATCGACCGGATTTATTGATGCCTATATTATTGACTGTCATGGCAAAGATCCGATGCTATTGCCACAAAATATTGTCCTGTCAGCACTGGATAGCAATACGCAGGTTAAGACAGTGGAGTGGCATGAAGCACAATTGCCAGTTTATGCAGTGAATGATCCTTTACGTCAAAATGGAGTGGCACTGGTGATTGAGGGTGATGAAATCACTCAGCGCTTTGCCTTGATGTGCAATGAAATGCCGAAAACTATCCGGATTCGTATTTCCGAAGTGGTCGATGTCGATCAGCCCGTGAATGATCCTGCCATCTTTCAATATGTGCGTATGAACGAACAGCTTTTCCATATTCCGAATATGACGAATATTCAGGCTTCAATCGGACTGTAATCCAAACTATAAAATATAAAAAAGGAACTCCATGGAGTTCCTTTTTTATTGCGTTATGAATTTACTTAGTTGGCGAGTAAATTCACGAGAATCTGCTCATAGATTTCAGCCAATGGCTCTAAGTCTGCAATATCGACATGTTCATTGATCTGATGAATCGTGGCATTCAATACGCCAAGTTCCAGTACCTGTGCGCCGGTAGGGGCAATAAAGCGGCCATCTGAGGTACCGCCCGAAGTCGATAGTTCAGTTTCAGTCCCCGTCACATTCAGAATGGCGGTTTTAGCTGCATTTACTAGTTCACCAACTGGCGTCAGGAAAGGCAGGCCAGATAAAGTCCAAGAAATGTCATAGTCCACACCATGACGATCCAGAATTTCTAAAGTACGTGCTTTGAGTTCTTCGGCGGTCACTTCAGTTGAATAACGCCAGTTGCACAATAGGTTCATGGTGCCGGGAACAACATTGGTTGCGCCTGTACCCGCATTGATATTGGAAATCTGGAAGGTCGTCGCCGGGAAATATTCGTTGCCATGATCCCAGACTGTGTCGCACAGTTCAGCAATGGCTTTAGAAGCGGTATGAATCGGATTCACGGCCAGATGCGGATAAGCCACATGACCCTGTTTGCCTTTGACTGTAAGGTTGGCATTTAATGAACCACGACGGCCATTTTTGACTATATCGCCCAGTTTATTACTACTTGACGGTTCACCGACCAGACACCAGGTAATTTTCTCATTACGCGCTTCCAGTGTTTCAATCACTTTCACCGTGCCGTTAATCGATGGACCTTCTTCATCTGAAGTAATCAGGTAGGCAATCGAACCTTTGTGATTCGGATATTTTTCAACAAAACGTTCTGTTGCAACTACCATGGCTGCCAAAGCCGTCTTCATGTCGGCACTGCCACGACCATAAAGTTTGCCTTCACGGATTTCAGGTAAAAAAGGATCTGAGTTCCAGGCATCCAGATTACCGGTTGGCACGACATCGGTATGGCCAGCAAAACAGAAGACCGGACCTTCTGTGCCTTTGCGTGCCCAGATATTATCTACATCTTCAAAGCGCATGGATTCAATGTTGAAACCAATCTTCTTTAAACGTTCAGCCATGATGTTCTGGCAGTCATGATCAATCGGTGTGACAGAAGGCTGACGTAATAGTTGCAGGCTTAAATCGAGGGTAGCGGAAGAGCTCATACGGTATTCAACAGTCGATAATTTTTTCGGTTCTATAATAGGCGAATATAGGCTTGAATGTGAACGACTGATATAAAAAAACCCTATCTGGGATAGGGTTCTGTGAGCGTTTAGGAAAAAACTAGTTTTGACGGATTTCGTCAGAGGTTTTTTCAGCAGTATTGGTTACCGCATCGCCAGCTTTAGACACATCTTTGCCCATGCCTTTTACGGTGTTACAGCCAGTCAATACAAAAGCCATCATTAATGAAGCAGCAAGAATTTTTTTCATCATCATCTCCGTATAATCAATAATAAAATTATTATGATGTGGGACTTAGAGTAGAAAATATACGCTCTAAAAAATATGTGGTTTTCATAGTGCTTCGGTTAATAAATGTAATGCTTTATAGGGGCTTATGCGATGGATGCTGGATCAGCACCGGATTGCGATACATATAAAAGTCATTGCTATCGAGTTTTTTATAAAGTCCATTCGTCCACCAGATCGCAGCTGAACTGCTCGGCCGGGCTTGCGGATAAATCCATTCATGCCGTTGCAGACGATAGAAACCGTGCTGTGCAGCAGGAATATGCTGTCCCCATACGCCCAGACGACGCTCGGTATTGATCCATGAGGGAATTGGCTGATCGGCATGATGTGTAGGCAAATATAGCTGTCCCTTGAGGACGCAATACCGTTTTTGAATGGGATGCTGCAAAGCCTCATCAAACTGGAATTGTTTTTGTGTGAAATGTTTCATTTTTCTGATTAAAGTATCGGTGCGGTTCAGGCCATACCAATGCGGCAGACTAAAATCGGCTTCGGCCAGATAATACTTCAATGCCACTTCCCAATGTTCAATTTGTCCTGTAGCAGTATTCAATAGCAGAAAATCCAGCTCACCCAAGGTCTTGGCACCCTCAATTTTTTGCAGACTATGGCCAAGCAGTCGATAGGGGTGATAAGCATCATCGAGTAACCAGAACCAGATCAGCATTTCAAAACGCAGCCCTAAACGCGTGCTTTTTAGTTGCTGCACAAATTCGATTAATTCTTTTGGATGCTGATCAAGAAATTCCAAGCGTGGATGGTAACGGCTCAGATAGTGCTGCCAGGTCTGGCTGTCATGCAGTTCAAAGTGATGTATAAGCTCAAGTTCATCCGGAATGCCGGACAGGATATTCGGACTGCCGACAGCGAATGCCAGTTGACGCACCAGAGGATGTTGATAACGTTGCCATGCCTCTACAAGATTTTGGTTTAAACTGGAAAAGGGCATAGTACAACCTGTGAAAAGTGCAGAAATACAACGGACAGTATCGGAAAACGCTTTATACTACCTGAATTCTGCGGTTAGGGTTGATGTATGAAAGTGTTGTTTTGGCGAAGTCTGGTGGTGCTGTTTGTGATCCTGGGCTTTATCGGTGCAATCCTGCCGGGTATGCCAACAACGGTCTTTTTGATTCTGGCCGCCTGGGCCTCATCCAAAGGCTGGCCACAAATGGATGACTGGTTATTGAATCATCCCAAATATGGTCCGACCTTAAGAGATTGGCGTGCCCACGGTACTGTACCGCGTAAGGCCAAATGGCTGGCCAGTATCATGATGCTGATCAGCGGGATCATCATGCTGTTTACTACTGCACCCTTGGCCGTAAAAGCCTTTACCAATATTACGATGCTGATCGTCGCGATCTGGTTATGGCGACGCCCTGAACCGAATCAGATCATTATTCAGCAAAATACAGTTGACCCAGAAAAGACAGATCTACCAACAGCGCCATCTGAAGATAATCAGTTAAACCCTATAAAGCCAAATAAAATAGAGTCTGAGAATAACAAGTCATGAATACCTTGCATCTGGATCAAGCCGATATCCTGATTGATCTTGCCCAACAAAAACTGTATCTGCCCCGTCTAAACAAGCAATATCTGATTTCCAGTGGTAAAAATGGCATTGGTGAAACTGAAAATAGTGGCAAGACTCCTCGTGGCTGGCACAAGATTGCTGAAAAGTTTGGTCAGAATGCTCCCTTAAATAGTGTATTTGTCGCACGTCAGGCGACGGGTGAAATTTATAATCCCCAATTGGCGGCAGAATTCCCGCAGCGGGACTGGATCCTGACGCGCATTTTATGGCTGAGTGGCCTTGAAGCGGGTTTTAATCAAGGCGAGGGCTGCGATACCTATCAGCGTTATATCTATATTCATGGCACCCCAGAAACCGAAAAGATGGGAGAGCCGCTGTCGCACGGCTGTATCCGTATGCGTAATCCGGAGGTCGCTGAATTATTTGACCTGATCAGTGAAGATGCACTGGTCTATATTTCAGAACAGGCATTAGATCTGGGCAGGCTGAATGTTTCGAAAAGCGAATAAAAGTTAGATTTTAAGATTATGTGAAAATGGTTTTGTTTTTATGGACTGAATCTGCTTGGTGGAGACAGCAGAAAAGATTGATTAATCTGATCCAGATGGTATTTTTATCGCATGGAATGGGTTAAATGATTATTTGAAGCTTAGATTTACTGGCATTTTCTGAATAAAAATAAATGACAGTTGAAAGATTACATGAACACAACGTCGAGTATTTTAAAGCTTTGTATAATCCTTAATCAGAATTGCAATATGTCGTGTGGTTAGACTGAAACTTCGCAGGGTAAAACACAAAATTTCGCTTCAATTTTCATTCTGAAAATTAAAAAATTTCGGTAGAGACTTAAAAAATAAACAAAAAGTGTTGTTTTTTTTAACAAACAACCTATTTTTTAATCACTCACACCTAAAAAGTGGAAAACATTCCGAAAAGCGTTTGACAGGCTGTGCAGATTCTCTATAATGCACCCATCAAACGATGATAGACGTTTAGAAAGGGCGCTTAGCTCAGTTGGTAGAGCGTCTGCCTTACAAGCAGAATGTCGGCGGTTCGATCCCGTCAGCGCCCACCAAGCTCTTTCATGTTGAGACCTTATAGTTGCAGCGGTAGTTCAGTTGGTTAGAATACCGGCCTGTCACGCCGGGGGTCGCGGGTTCGAGCCCCGTCCGCTGCGCCACTTTAAGATCTTGATTTTCGTTTGCCACAATAGCGACATTGTGTAAATGCAGCGGTAGTTCAGTTGGTTAGAATACCGGCCTGTCACGCCGGGGGTCGCGG